>CAXTPJ010000001.1:0-25976 GCA_964245855.1 uncultured Ferruginibacter sp.
CCGGTGGTAACTATTACCGGCGCCCGCAATATGTGGATCAGTTCCCTTAACAGCATCCGGGAAAAATTTAAAACGTTGCAGGCCAAACATGTGGGCAGCATTGTACTGGTTGACCAACACGCCAATTTTGTAAGTTTTGTCACCATTTTATACTGGATGTTTACCGGCAAGCGTGACCGTTACCTGAACATTTTTCCCAAACCCGGCGTGGCGGATGCCGATATTGAACGTTGTAAAAGTTTTGGCAGCATCATCGATCAATACCTGGGCAAAGGAAATTTTGATGAAATGCAGGACGAATTGATCGCAGCAAAAGCCATCGGGGTTAAATACCACCTGATGTTCATCGAGTCAAAAGCAAAACGCATATTTACCATTTGGGCCGGCATTATTGTTAAGCGAAAAAACAGGACGCCGTGGCTTGTTGCTTTCAAATATTATCTTATAATTGCACTGTTTGTGGCAGCGCCAATCATATTAACTGTTGATGCCCTGTTCTTTAAACCCTTTTTATCGAAGCGTATTAAAAGGCAAAAACAATTTTTTTCAGGAGTAAATTAATCTATACAATGCCGTTGAAAGAAGTCTATATAAATAATACCGCTGTATTTTTCCCAAACGAGCCTATATCAAATGATGAAATGGAAGAATACCTGGGCTATATCAATGATACTCCCTCCAGATCTAAAGCAATTGTTTTAAGAAATAATGGTATCAAAAACAGGTATTATGCCCTTACAAAAGGAGGCAAACCAACACATACCAATGCACAAATGACTGCTTTGGCGGTGAGGGGTTTGTTTAAAGCCAACCCGGAAGATATCAAATCCATAGAACTGTTGAGTTGCGGTACTTCGTCGCCAGACCAGATGATGCCTTCGCATGGCGTGATGGTGCATGGCTGGTTGCCCGAAACAAATGCTTTTGAAGTAGTATCACCATCCGGGGTTTGCTGTGCCGGCATGCATGCTTTTAAATATGCTTACCTGGCAACCAAGACAGGTGATGTGGAAAAATGTGTGGCTACCGGTTCGGAAAGGCTTTCCAGGTCGTTGGTTTCCAGCAGCTTTGAAGATGAGGCGCAAAAATTAAAACAACTGAGCGAAGATCCTTATATCGGATTTGAAAAAGAATTTTTACGCTGGATGTTGTCTGATGGAGCGGCTGCATTTTTAATGTCAGATAAAAAGAATGAAACCGGTATATCTCTTAAAGTTGAATGGATTGAGGGCGCTTCTTACGCCAATGAAATGCAGGCCTGTATGTACATGGGATGCGAAAAAGAAGCAGACGGAACCTTAAAAAGTTACCTTGATTTTTCACCCCAGGAAGTGATCGATCAATCGATACTGAGCATTAAGCAGGATGTTAAATTATTGGGTAAAAACATTGTACCTTTTGGTGGTGTTGGGCTTTCTGCAGCACTAAAAAAGCACAACATCAAATCAGAAGAAGTAGATTATTTTCTGCCGCACATGTCGAGCGAATTTTTTAAGGATAAGATTTTCCAGCAACTGATCGTAAACGAAACCGGCATTCCTTACGATAAATGGTTCGTCAACCTCAGTAAGGTAGGCAATGTTGGCGCTGCATCTGTTTACCTGATGGTGGACGAATTATTCCACAGCGGTAAATTAAAAGTGGGCGACAAAGTTTTATTGCTGGTCCCGGAAAGTGCCAGGTTCTCTTACATGTACAGCCTGCTCACCGTTTGCTGATATAACAATTGGTTATTAGTTTGAATGATTGAATCAAAATAGCGCAGGCATATTTTTAATTGATCAACTATAACGTATGAAAAAAGAAGATATTCCCCAGGATGACAGCGCCCTTACCAAGCTCACCAAAGAATTGGTTTATGCGGTGGACAGTTCCGGTAATTACACTACAGACCTCAGCTCCGGCTGGGAAGTAAAAGCCACTGCACTGGATGTTGCCTGGAAAGATATTGATGAAAGAATAAAGGCTGCCCGGCAAAAAGTGGAGCAAAACGAAGCCAGCCCGATATTATATTATATGGAATTGAGGTTGATGGATGTAGGCATTGTTGCTGCTTATACCGGCTTTTGGCAATGGACGGTGAAACGCCATTTGAAGCCTACAGTTTTTAAAACATTATCTCCCGAAAAACTTGCGAAGTACGCCGAAGCATTTAATGTAAGTGTGGAAGAATTAAAAAATATGACTGTGTATGCGTGAGTTCAAACATTTGCAGGCGGCTCATTGTGAAAATGGTGTTACCACCAATTTATTACAAACCATTGGCGTTGATAAAATTACCGAACCACTTGCCTTTGGTATTGGCTCCGGTTTATTTTTTGTGTATGTACCGCTGCTTAAAATAAACAAAGGCCCGGCCATCGCTTTCCGCACCATGCCAGGCTTAATTTTCAAGAGGACCTGCAATGCCCTGAACATTCCTGTGGTAAGAAAAAAATTCAGTTCAAAGGAATCAGCAGAAAAATTTTTACGGGAATTATTGCAGGCCGGACAGCCGGTGGGTTGCCAGGTAGGCGTTTACTATTTATCTTATTTTCCTAAAGAATACCGCTTTCATTTTAATGCACATAACTTAATTGTGTATGGCAAAGAAGGCGATAATTATTTGATCAGCGACCCGGTGATGGAAGAAGTGACTACCCTTTCTTCTTACGAACTCGAAAGGGTGCGTTTTGCAAAAGGTGCGCTGGCGCCAAGAGGGCAGATATATTACCCCAAACCGGGAACAACTGTAACAGATGAGCAAATACGCAAAGCCATTGTAACCGGTATCAAAAGAAATATCAACCACATGATCCGCATACCGGGCAATGTTGCCGGGGTTAAAGGCATTGCCACTACGGGCAATAAGATAAAAAAATGGCGGGATAAATTAGGTTTGCCAACTGCGGGTTTGTACCTGGCACAACTGGTGCGTATGCAGGAAGAAATCGGTACCGGCGGCGGTGGGTTCCGTTATATTTATGCAGCTTTTCTACAACAGTCGCATGCTTTTCATCCAAACGATGCTTTACTGGACATATCCAAAGAATTTACCAAAGCCGGTGATTTGTGGCGTACTGCTGCTGTACAGGCCGCTGGTATTTACAAAGGCCGCATTGGCAGCCAGGCCGATTTTGATGTGATGGGCGACTACCTGTTACAGATATCCGAAATGGAAAAAAATGCTTTCAAGGCATTGGATAAAATAAAATGGCATTCATAATGACTGCAGCAGTAAGCATCCAGCAGCTTTCATATAAATATCCCGGCCATTCTACCAACTCATTAAACAACATCAGCCTGGAAATAACCGCAGGAGAGCGTTTCGGCCTGTTTGGGCCAAATGGCGCAGGCAAAACTACGCTGATGAACTGCATGACCGGCCTGCTCCATCATCAACAGGGAGAAATTTTTCTATCGGGCAAAACAATCAAACACAACCGCAAAATATTCAACGGCCTTTTTGGCCTGGTGCCGCAGGATTTTTCTTTTTACCATGAATTAACACCGATGGAAAACCTCGCCTTTTTTGGCGCCTGGTATGGGATGGAAAAAACTGCCATCAAAAAAAAATCAATTGAATTGCTGGAAGTATTGAGTTTGGCAGATGTGGCCAATAAGCCGGTGCAGCAATTTTCCGGCGGTATGAAACGCAGGGTGAACCTTGCCATCGCAGTGATCCACCATCCCGCCATTTTATTTTTAGATGAACCAACGGTTGGGGTAGATGTGCAAACGAGGCATGCCATTATCAATTATTTAAAAGCCCTGAACAACAGCGGCACTACATTGATCTATACATCGCACCAGTTAAGCGAAGCGGAAGAATTGTGCAACCGCATCGCCATGATCGATGACGGAAAAATAATTGCCCATGATTCATTATCGAACCTGCTGATCGAACACCAGCAGGATGGGTTAGAAGGTTTATTCATTCAGTTAACCGGGAAAAAATACAGGGACGCTGATGTTTAAATTGTGGGCCACGATAATAAAAGACATTCAAATTTTAACCCGTGACAGGGTTGGTTTGATCGTGATGTTTGCAATGCCCATTGTTTTGGCGGTAGTGATCACCGCTACTCAAAACAGTACGTTTGAGCTGGTGAATAAAAATAAAGTGCCGTTGCTATTGTGTAACAAAGATACCGGCGATGCCAGTCGCCAGTTAGTAACGGCCATTGAAAAAGTGGGCATGTTTGAAGTGAAGAAAGTAACCGCAACAACAACAGAAAAAGAACTATCCTACCGCATACATGAAAAAGATGCTTTGATCGGCATCATTATCCCGAATGGTTTTTCTTCAAGGCTTAATGCCAAAGCAAAAGCAACTTCGGTGAAAGCATTGAACAATTTAGGCTTACAGACCGATACGCTTACAACCGGCGCTGACAGCAGTTTACAGCCACTTAATTTATTGTACCATCCTGTTTTGCAAACATCTTTCCGGCAATCGATACAGGGCGCTTTACGCAGCACGTTGCAGATGGTGCAAAGCAAACAGGTGATCAAAAATATTTATTACGCTTTGAATGAAACGGATTTACCACAGTCTCTTGAAAACGAAATCATCAACAACCAAATCCCATTGAATGAAACAACTGTTTCAATTGATGGAAGCAAAACGATCCCGAATGCAACACAGCACAACATCCCTGCCTGGACCATCTTTGCTATGTTTTTTGTGGTGATCTCATTAGGTACCAATGTGGTAAAAGAAAAATTGAACGGCAGTTTTATCCGTTTGAAAACTTTACCTACCAATTATATCCTGGCGTTGCTTTCAAAACAAATTACCTACTTGCTGGTAACCTTATTGCAGGCCGCAGTAATCTTTGCCATTGGCGTTTGGTTGTTCCCCTTAATGAATTTACCCAAACTGAATATGCCGGCTGACATCCTTGGGTTATTGCTGGTGACTTTCATGTGTGGCTGGTGTGCGGTAAGTTTTGCCATCTGCATTGGCGTATTTGCAAAAACGCAGGAACAGGCCAATGGCATTGGCTCGGTTTCCATAGTTTTATTGGCTGCCATTGGCGGACTGTTGGTACCCAGTTTTGCCATGCCGGAATCTTTTCAATATGTGATACAATTATCTCCTTTGCACTGGTGTTTGGAGGCATTTTATGGCTTATTTTTGGAACGGGGCGGATTGAAAGATGTTGTTATCAGCATAGCACCATTATTGGCCATCACCATATTATTGCAACTGATCGCATTGTATGGATTAAAAAGAAAAAACCTGATCTGAAAAAAATTATATGGAAACAGCCGAATTAAAAGCGCAGTTGAAAAAACAGATAGTAGAATTTTTAAACCTCCTTTCTGTAAACCCTGCAGACATAAAAGATGATGAACCATTATTTGGTGAAGGATTGGGTTTGGATTCCATTGACTCCATTGAACTGATCGTATTGCTGAACAGGGAGTATGGCATTGTAATTGAAGACCCGAAGGCTGGCCGTAAGATTTTGGTAGACATCAATACCATGGCGGACTACATAGAAAAGAACCGAACAAAATAAAATCTATTTTTTTGAGCAGGATCGTTGTCACGGGTTTGGGAATTATAAGCGCTGCAGGAAATAATGTTGCAGCCAACCGCTTATCACTCATGCAGGGCAAAACCGGCATCGGCCCGTTAGAAATGTTCCCGTCTAAATTTTCCGGCACCTTTCCCGTTGGTGAAATAAAGATCAGTACGGACAGTTTGCAACAGCAATTACAAACTACTGACCCCGGTATTACACGCACTACTTTATTGGCATTACATGCCATCAAAGAAGCAATGCATGATAGCGGTTTAACACCTGGACAAATTGCTTCAACTGACACTGCATTGATCGGTGCAAGTACGGTTGGCGGTATGTGTTTAACAGATGAAATGTACCTCGACTTTAAAAAAGACAACGTTCCCTCGCAATATATTTCATCCTACGATATTGATGTAACAAGCAGTTTTATTCAAAATACATTTGGAATAAATGGTCCGGTCAATACTATTAACACCGCCTGTTCATCTTCCGCCAATGCCATTATGTATGGCGCCAGGCTGATCAAAAGCGGCAGGACAAAAAGGGCAATCGTTGGAGGTTACGACAGCCTTTCGAAATTCACCATCAATGGTTTTAATGCGCTGCATATTTTATCAGATGAACATTGCAAACCCTTTGACGAAAACCGCAAAGGATTGAACCTGGGAGAAGGCGCTGCTTTTTTAATCTTGGAAAAAGAAGAAGACACACTGGGTAGAAAAATATATGCCTCATTAAGTGGGTATTCCAATACCAATGATGCGTTTCATGCTTCTTCACTTTCTGATACCGGAGAAGGCCCGTACAAAGCAATGAACAATGCGTTGACAGTAGCAAATATTCAACCATCGGCCATTGATTTTATCAATGCTCACGGCACCGGGACAGAGAACAATGATCTGGTAGAAAGCGGCGCTATGCAGCGGTTGTTTGAAAAAGTGCCTGCCTTTACTTCAACCAAAGCCAACACCGGCCATACGCTGGGAGCAGCCGGCGCCATTGAAGCATTATATTGTGTTTTAAATTTATCACAACAGGAATTATACCCTGCCATCAGTTACGAAAATCCTATTGCTGCAACCGGGTTGGTGCCAAATGAATCGTATAAAAAAATACCGTTGACGCATATTATGTCCAACTCGTTTGGCTTTGGCGGCAATTGTTCATCACTCATTTTTTCAAAAGCCTGATACCATGTTTTATATCCACCAGGCTCATTGTATATCGCCACAGCAAACAGTTTCACCGGTTGATCCTGAACAGGTGCAGCAACCGGTTGATGGAAAATTGCTGGCCATTGAACCGGCATACAGCGGTATTCCTCCGGGTGTGTTACGCAGGATGGGAAAAGCGGTGAGAATAGGTGTTGGCGCTGCAATGCCGATCCTGAAAAATAATCCCATGCCGGCAGGCATCATCATAGGGACAGCCAACTGCGGAAAAGAAGACTGCGGAAAATTCATCAACCAAATTGTTGATTATGATGAAGGCTTACTTACACCGTTGAATTTTGTACAAAGTACTCCCAACGCCATTGCTGCGCAGATCGGTTTGCTAACCGGCAACCGTGGTTACAACATTACCCATTCGCAGGCAGGGTTGGCTTTTGAATATGCCATGATCGATGCAGATATGCTGATTAGTGAGCATCCTGCAAATACTTACCTGTTGGGCGCTTCAGACGATATTTCCGTTTATAATTATGTACTTGAAGAAAAAGAAGACCGTTATAAAAAAGAAGCTGTTACAATAAATAATTTTTACACCGCAGCATCAGCAGGCAGCATTGCAGGTGAAGGGGCTGCCATGTTTTTGGTTGACGGCAACAAAGAAAATGCACTGGCAAAAGTTATTGCAGTTGATACTTTTACTAACCCGGATGAAAAAGCCATGCAGCAACAACTGCAACAATTCATCCATCAACATTTGCCCGCAGGTGCTGCCATCGACCTTTTATTGAGTGGAGAAAATGCCGACAGCAGGTTATTAAAATATTACACCGCCTGCGAATCATTAATACAAGATGATGTTACCATTGCCCGTTATAAACACCTGACCGGTGAATATCCAACTGCCACCGCAACAGGATTATGCCTTTGTTGTGAGGTACTTCAATCGCAAAATTTACCCACACACCTTATTAAAAAAGGAACAGCGCAAACACTTTACCAGTATGTGCTGATGTATAATAACTACAAGGGAGTTCAACATAGTTTTATGTTGGTAAGCAAAGCATAGACTACCCACCGAGTTTGTAATAAATAAACGCTGACCATCGCTTTGGTAAAACTCTTAATACCACACTCATAACCTTTGGCACCGTTCCGGGAACGATCATCATTTTTCGGCGCAATGTTTTTCTTACTGCGATCTCTCCTACCCTGGCGGGTTTTACCGCCATTAACTTTCCAAACCAGCCAAGTTTCTTTTTGGTATCTGCTTCTATGGATGGCTTGGTAAAAACAGGGCCAGGACAAAGTACACTTACACTGATATGCTTTTTCTTTAACTGGTAACGCAAAGAATAGCTGAAAAAAATAACAGCAGACTTGGTGGCTGCGTATAAATTTTTAACCGGTATCGGTGCAAAACCGGCCATGCTGGCAACATTTAAGATATGAGCAGGTGCATTTTTTTCCAGCAGTGGCAGCAGCATTAAATTCAGCGCCATGCAGGATTGTATGTTCAGGTCGATCATGTAGCGCATGGAATCTAAGGTGGACGACAAATAATCATCAGCGCCACCAATACCGGCAACGTTGCACAATACTTTCAGCCGGATATTCTTTGCTGTACACCAGGCTGCAATGGCCGGGGCAGCTTCTTTGGTACTGAGATCATATGTTAAGATGGATACATGAATACCATACTTTGTTTCCAACTTCTGCTGCACATACTCCAAAGTATCCACATGCCGTGCAATCAGGATGAGGTTATATTTTCTTTTAGCCAGCGCTTCTGCTATCGCATAGCCAATGCCTTTGCTTCCGCCTGCAACCAATGCATACAGCTTGTTACTCATTGAATCCGCCATCGGCAGGCTATCTGCAGCATTGCTGAATTGATCATTGTTAATCGCATACTGCTGAACGTTACCTGTAGCCAAACTGTCCACCACCATCGTTTGGCCATAACTACCAGAAAAGATAAATAAAATAATTGCCGGCAAAAAGATTTTTCTCATGCAACAGTTTTTAAAATGATTTTTCCAAAGATGCAGATATACTATCAATACGGCTTATTTTATCTTGATTATTTATGGGTACGCAGCCCGGATCATTTTGGTTGTTGGCAAGATAACCAGTTGCTTTTTCAAATATATTTTACAACATTGTTAGCAATTTAAATCTGCCTCATAACCTTATGCCAGCCAACGCATGATATTTTTCAGAAAAAATATTCATATTTGAATATCTTTCCATTACTATACTTCATAATATAACCAGCTAACTATTTTTAATCAAACCCATTTCGATCCATTACCACCCTTTAATCATTCCCCATTTATAAAACCAACGCTAACAATTATGAAAAAGATCATTCTTTCAGTGCTAACACTCTGTGCTACTCATTTTGCCATTTGCCAGACATTTATGCATGGCGCAGGTGTTGCTTTACTGGTAGGTACTTCTCCGGGCGCTAATACAAGTTTTGCGGAAGGCTTTACCTATTCTCCACGATTCAATTTTATCGAAACAGAAAAGTTATCAGTTTCAGTGGGCATCCCACTAACAATAGGTTTTTCATTTTCCGGTTATACAAATGTTTACAGCGATGCTGCATCCTCCTTTGGTTTTATTGCCACTATCCCGGTAATCGCCAGCCTCAATATCGCCAGGGGTTCTACAAAAAGCAACAGGGATAAAGTTGGTTATTTTTTCGGTGCCGGCATGTCATATTACCACGGTGATTTTGTGGTAGATAATTATTATAGTGATGTGGTAAATGGAGAAAGCGTTAATACATTTGGACCGGCTGCCAATGCCGGCGTACGCCTCGGCGTTGGAAGAAAACATAAAAATATTGAGATACGCCTTTCTTACATGAAAGGCTTGAGCGAAAGCAAAAGCGTTACTTTGAATTATGGCAAGCCAAACATATATGGAATCGCCTGCCTGTTTAATTTTTAAGAAATAAGTATCATACTGTAATGCCTCCATGAACAGTGGAGGCATTGTTATTATAAAGTTGTTTGCTGATTACGCTTACTAAAATATTAGGGGAACGGCTGCATGTTTTTTTACAGCATCTTTTAAACTAATTGGTCTTACCTCTGCCGCCGGTGTGGCTGCGTAACCGGAACGCCACTGCTTTTGCTTCTTTGATAAAAAATTTGCTTCCCGTTATTCATCAATTACGCCGTTGGCATAACTGAACTGCAAAAGGTGGCTAACCCCGTTACTGTCTTTAATTACAAGCAGGTAACGCAGACTGTATTATCGTATTTTGCACCAATCATAAACAGACTGACAAAACACTTTCAACTTTACCTCTTTGCTTGAAATATTCAACAAATGTAATTGGTGTAAACGCTGCAATAAAAACTATTGAGCAGCAAACGTTCCTTTAAATTTAAAGTGTGTCAATTCATCTTTTGCGAAAGACGCCGTTACCAAAATGCCTTCATTCTCCTGCGGTGTAAATTTTACGATCGTATCAACGAGGTTATTTTTTACCGGATCAATGATGGCCAAAAATTTCATTTCGGCAGCCTTTGAAAGATGAAGTTTTTTTGCTGTTACCTGCTCAACAATTTCCTTTACCATTTGCATCATGCAAACGCCCGGAACAACCGGCTGCCCCGGAAAATGCCCCTGGAAAATGGTATGCTCCTTATTTATTTCAAGCGATGCATTGATTGTATCGTCGGTTACATTGATACTGCGGATATAAAAAAAATTATCGAGTAACATTAGCGTTCTATTCGTTTTAAGGCAATGGTAAACTGGAATGTTTTATGCGAAATATGAATGCTGTCCGGTACACCCTGCAGGTAATGTTGCATGGTGGCTTCTACCACCGTTTTCTTATTGGAGGCCCGTTCCAGCCGGATCAATTTTTTAGCCGTACTGTCTGTAATGTAAAAATTATATCCTTTGGTTTGTGGAAAAATATAATACAACAAACCTTTTTCATTTTTGCGGACCGATAAAGAAGCGCTGTCCAACCGCTGCATCATGATAAGTTCAAAATCTTTACGCAGCGTTTTCAGCACCGGCTTTTTATCCATTTGTTTTACGATGGAATATACTTTAAAATCGCCGCCGGGCGTAAAACCAAAATCAAAAAACTTAAAACCAACTTCGTTGGAAAAAACCATCCGGGTGGAGCTGTCCGGCATTTTTTTTATGATGAGCAACCCACTTAGATGATTGCCCACCACATCAACACTCGTGTTGTATAAAGCAACGGTAAAGTTTGGCTGAAAGCGGCGCAGATCGTTTACGCTGCCGCTTGCCACCTGCATTTTTTTGAAAGCAGGTGTGCAGCCGATCGTAATGAGCAGGCAACTACTTAATAATAAATAACGCATCCGGAATGGCAACATCCAGTTCTTTATTGGTGAAACGAATCAACGTATTATCGTCTGACAATTCTTTCATCTCGATACTGTTGATAGAAAAATCTTTTTTGTCAACAACAATATTAATGGATTTGAACAAGTCTTTCATGCCTTTGGCAACAGGCGTTAATTCAACCAGGGCGGTGGTTTTATTTTCGAAACTCCTTGTCTTAAAATCGGGATTGTTCAGCGCCGTTCCCTGCATACAATCGATCATGATCTTGTTGATCTGCTGGAATAGTTTATTTGACCTTGCCGACAATTTATTCTCTTTTTGGCCGTCCTTCACCAGCACTTTATCCTTGTTGATAATCATCAGGTATTGAAAAGGCTGGGTGTATTCCATCCGTACCTGGCTTTCTTTTTTAAACCAGAATTTTCCTTTGGAAACAATTTTTTCAGACAACATGCTCAGGTTCTTTTCCTGCACAAAATCGCTTTTGATGGAAACCGTTTTCTTAGTAGCAGCCGAAAAATCTGCTTTAAATTTTGACATGTCTGCAACAGTTGTGTAGCCTGCATATTGTGCCTGCACTGCAACAGCGGCCATCAATACCAATACCGATAAAAATATTTTACGCATAAGGTTCCAAATGTAACAATTTATCCAGCGGCACTATGCGGTATCCCTTCTTTTTAACTTCTTTTAAAAATTGAGGAAGTACTTTCAACGTAGTTAAACTGGTATCATGAAAAAGAAAAACAGCGCCGGGTTGAATTGATCCGTTGATCTTATCTAACAGTTTTTGTTCATCCATTATCACCGTATCCAGCGACCGCACACTCCAGCCAAGGGGTATGTATTGTCCATCAACAATGGCTTTTTTTACATTGGGATTAATAACGCCATAGGGCGGACGAAACAATATTGGCTGCAAGCCAGCCACTCTTTTCACTTCCTCATCCATTGAACGCAGATCAGTCAATATTCTTTTGGAAGAAAAAAGATCGAACCAAAAATGATGAGAGTAGCTATGGTTGCCGATAAGGTGGCCTTCGGCAATGATTTGCTTTAATAAATGTTCATTGCCGGCAATATTTTTACCGATGCAGAAGAAGGCTGCCTTGCAATCATTTTCCTGCAGCACCTTCAATATTTGTGCTGTATAATTTTGTGCGGGGCCATCATCAAAACTGATGGCAATTTCTTTTTCAGTGGTAACTGCATGGCATATTACCGGGAGAAAAAAATTGGAATTGATATAAGCGCAACCATAAAAAACGATCAATGAATAAACAATAAACAACAGGATATAACTGTAAAAAGGAACGCTATGGTTGATGTGCAACCAAATTAAAACTGCCAGCAGCAGTAAAAAAACAATATTGGTATTCCTGAAAGTTAACATGCGGAAAGCAAAAATAGCGAATGGTGTATACCGAGGTAATGGTTATAGATCAACACTTTCTTAATCTTTTTTTCCGGGGTAACAGCACCCGGTAAAGTGCCGGATTTGATAATGGTTGCAGCCATCCACAAAGCAAAACCTGTTGCCGTTGGATATTCACCACATAAATTTTTGTATGGGATATGGGTGTTATTTTTAAAGATGCTGTTGTTTAATTCTTCGTACACTTCATCACCTGTAACATCTCCGTTATTACCGGTAATCACCAAATCGATTTCGCTGGTATCAACTGAATGTGCTGCTAAAAATGATTGTACCTGTTGTTCCACTTCCCGCACACCGGAAGGTTTGTAAAAAGTTTTCAACCCATCCAGCCTGGCATAATCCGTTGCCGATGCCTCGTTGGCCAGCAGGAAAAATGCTGCGCCTTCGCCCGCAACAGTACCTTTTGTCTTGTGTTCAAACAACGTAAGATTAGATACGGCTTCCTGCTTGTATAACCCTAACCTGTTAAGAATGGTATGACTGATATTGGTGATCTCATCAACTGAACCCACCAGTACATTTTCGGCTTCCTGTTCTTTCAGCAACATCATGCTATCCAGCAAAGCGCTCTCAAAAGAAAATCCCCGGTGCACAAAAGCATTGTTGTAGTTATTGCATTTCAGCAACAACCCGATCTGTGCGCCAATGGTGTTGTGCGTTGATTGTATAAAGGCTGTTGGCGTAAGCAATTCTTCTTTGTACTCCACCATTTTGGTAATGAACAAACCGGTATCTTCCAAACAGCCATACGCCGTGCCGGTTACAATGGCATCTGGCACAGTTACTTTCGCTTCCTGCAAACATTCCATGGCTGCTGCTACGCCCATGCGGATGATGCGGCTCATGCGGCGGATCAGTTTTGGATCGATGAGATTTTTATAATCCGGTTCTGCACAGGCCAGGCGGTTGCCTTCATACTCAACCAGCTCCGTTAAAAACGAAGGATGGCCAAAGCTTTTTTGCGGCGAAATATTTCCTGTTGCCCGGATGTACATTGGTTATATTGTTGAAAAAATAAGTGAAGAACAATTGCCCCCAAACCCGAAGGAATTGGACAATACATGCTTCACAGCTATATTACTTTTGAATTGTGTTTCAGGAATAAAAGGCAGTTCTTTCATCGGCGTTTGCAAACGCAGGTTTGGAAAGATAACGCCATGTTGCAACGCCAGCACCGAGAAAGCCGCTTCTATGCCACCGCAGGCGCCTAATGTATGGCCGGTGAAAGCCTTTGTAGAACTCATTTCCGGGAAGTGTGGCTCAAACAATCTTTTGATGGCAGTACCTTCTGCAATATCATTGTTTTGTGTTCCGGTACCATGCAGGTTAATGTAATCAATGTCGGATGGCTGTAAACCGCTTTTCTTTAAAGCGCCTTTCATTGCCAGATAAGAACCGGTTCCATCAGGTGAAGAAGCCGTTTGGTGATATGCATCGTTGGCATTGCAATAACCACTCAGTTTTGCCAGTGGTTGATGCTTTAATGTGGCCGCAACTTTTTCTGATACCAGTACCAGGTAACCAGCGCCTTCGCCTAAATTAAGGCCACGGCGGTTGTCATCAAATGGCTGGCATAACTGCTCATCCAGTATCATCAGGGTATTAAAACCGTTGAGTGTAAATTTTGTCAATGCATCGGTACCCCCTGCTACCACTATATCCAGCAAATTATTTTTGATCATTTTTGCACCGAAAAAAATAGCGTTGGCAGAGGATGAACAGGCAGTGCTGATCGTAGTGATATAATCTTTGATGCCCAATTGATCAGCCACCAATTCGGTTACGCTGCCACATTCGTGGTGTACCACATCCCTCAATTTTCCTTTGTTGTTACCGGCGATGAAAGAAGCAATAAACTGTTCTGTTTTATCCATTCCGCCAACAGAATTGGCAGAGATAAAGCCGGTGCGGAGGCCTGCTACATTTTCAATGCCAGCGTTCTGCAGGGCTTCTTTAGCAGCGGTAAGACTTAATAAAGCGGTACGGCTTTTTGTATTGGATAAACCTGTTATTGCAGCCAGTTCGTCATTGCTCAATTTTACTTCTGCAACAGGTATGCGTTGTTTGTGCACCGAATCAAGATAGTGCAAGGTGGCAATGCCTGCCCTTCCCTGCTGGAGTGCATCAAAACATTCGGCGGTATTGTTACCAATTGCCGAAATAATTCCTGTGCCGGCAATAAAGACAGGTGCCCCCATTGTTATGATTGCTGTGCCTGGTGGGCGGTGATGTACTCGGCCATGGTGCGTACCGAACGGAATACTTTTGGCCCATCTTCCGCATTCGATAATTTGATCTTATATTTTTGCTGCAGCAGCACGATCAGTTCCAGCGCATCGATCGAATCCAGCCCAAGGCCTTCAACAAACAGCGGCTGGTCGTCACCGATATCTTCCGGTTTAACATCCTGCAAATTCAACTGTGCAATGATCTGTACTTTCAGATCGTGTAATAAGTTATCCATTTTCGCTCCCGTAAATTTTATTAATAGTTGCTGTATCAAAAATCACTGATGCGTTGCCGGGCGTTTTTTCCACCAAAAACAACACCGCTTTGTATTCCTCCTGCAACAACTCTACCCAGCCGCAAACACAAGCCTGCAAGATATTATTATTAATCAGGTTAGTGGCATATTGGTGAATAAAATCCGCATCAAACTGTTCTGTAATAAAAAAACCGTTCTCCCCTTTAAACTGGTGCCGGATGCTGATTTCACCGATCACAATGTTCGGCAGCGTGTATACAAACAAGGCTGGGCTCGGAATATCTTTTACGCTGTTGTAATATTTAATATCCGCATCCAGGCTTGCATTGGCATTGGTTAGTACAATACCGGTTTGCTCCGGAGCATATTTGCTTTTATCAAAACTATCTTTTAATAACACTTCTGCCGCCAGCCAGCCCAGTTTGGCCAGGTTATCCATCTTATAAAATTTCGGATATTTTATATCCAGGAAATTATAAGCAGCTAATAAAAAATCCGGCGCTTCAACACTTGTGTTTTCAAAAAGCCGCTGCCCGTTTTTATACAAGCCTCCTTTATTGATGACACAACTGGCAGTGATATAACGATTGATTGACAATACTCCTATTGGTTAAACTATTAGCTTATTAAAATTTTATTTTGTTACCGGCTGTTGAAACTTCATTCAGCATCGTTGTGTCACTCACTTGTACTATTGATATTTCATGGCAACTTTATTCAAACAATCTAAACCTGCATCGAATCTCTTAATTCAATGGTACGGGCCAGTTTATGCAACGCTGTTGTATGGTCTTTAACGTAAGGGTTTTCTTTGTCCCACACATAACCCGCCAACACTGAGCAGATCATACTTTTAATTTTTGGTACCTGGTTATCGGCAAAGAAAATGGTATCCAAAGTTCCTTCGTACCAGGCCATCACATAAGAGCGGAATGTATTTACGCCCTGCATCATCGGTTCTTTGTATTCTTTTTCCCAATCAATGGTTTCGCCTTTCAGTTTACGGATCACCAGTTTGGCAGCTATCTGGCTGGAAACCGTTGCCAGCGTAACGCCGGATGAAAAAACCGGATCAAGGAATTCGGTAACATTGCCCGTTAACACAAAACCATCACCGGAAAAAGTAGAAGAACTCGCCGACCATGATTCTAATATTTTCGGTTCAAATACCATCTTAACATCTTTCAGGCGTTCTGCCAGGTAGGGTTGCGTTGCAAACAAGGTCCGCAGTTGCTGTTCTGTATCGCCTTCCAGGTCTTTAAAGAAAGCAGGATCACCCACAAAACCAATAGACGTATTACCATTGGAAAATGGTATCACCCAAATCCAGATGCCTTTTTCATGTACAATAATGGTGATGCGGTTGGGCTCATCATCCATCGACCTTTTGGTATCTACCACATGAGCAAACAATGTCTTGCGGGGCGACAAATTAGAAGGAACATCCAGGTTAAACAGTTTTGGGATCACCCGGCCGTAACCGCTTCCATCTACAATAAACCTTGCTTCAATCTGAGATTGGTTGCCATCCTTATCTTCTACCGTAGTAATAGAGTCCGACCCATTGAATTCAATTTTTGTAACCGTTGTTTCATAACTAACAGGAACGCCTGATTGCTCAACTGTATCAGCTAATATTTTATCAAACTCACCTCTTGGCACCTGCCATGTCCAGCTCCAGCCGGAGGTAAACTGGTCTGCAAAAAAGTAGTCGCATATCTTGCCATTCTTCACAAACTTGGCCCCGAACTTTTCCTGGAAACCGGCTGCTTTTACCGCATCTAAAAAACCGGCTTCTTCCAGTGCTTCCATGCATCGTGGCAAAAGGCTTTCACCTATTACAAAGCGTGGAAACGTTACTTTCTCCACGATCTTTACCGAAAAGCCTGCCTTGTTAATGATAGAAGCAGCAACGGTTCCGGCCGGACCGGCGCCAATAACGAGTACGTCTACTTTTTCTGTTTTCATTCGTTGGTTGTATTAGTAATTTTTTTTCCTGCATTTTAATAATGTCTGGCTCAATCCAATATGATCAGTCTGTTCAACAATATCAAATCCTGCATCGGTGATACATTTCAAAAAGGTGGCAGCGCTGTACATCTGGCTGTTGCCATTGGCAACGGCAGTAAAATACAAAGAAGTTTGCTGCAAACAGAAAGCGGCCACTTCAAATTTTTGCCTGTCCCAAAATGGTTCTAATATTATCACCTGACCGTTTTCATCCAGCGCATCATAACATCTTTTCAAAATAGAAACGATCTCCTCTTCAGAAAAACAATCCAGGAACTGGCTCATCCAGATCACATCAAAACCCTTCGGAAAGGTATTGCTTTCGTCGAGTATATTCAATGGTATAAAAGAAACCCGGTCGGTTAATCCCAATGATTCGATTCTTTTTTTTGCTACGTTCAATTGTCCGGGCAAATCCATGATGGTGATCTGCACATCCGGCGAAAATTTCGTAGAGGCAATCGTCCATTTACCGGTGTTGCCACCAATATCGAGTAATTTTTTCACGCCTGGTTTGTACACCATCGGCAATACCAATGGAAAGGCATTGTCAGAAAAAAAGTGATCAAATGCAAACCAGCTTTTTTGAATGGATTCCGGCAATTGCGACAAGCCCTCATACACTGTTTGCCATTCGCCAAATTCTTTCAACCCAGCGGGCTTACCGGTTTGTATGCTTTCTTCCAGGTGAAACAATCCTTTATAATTTACATCCTGTATGAAATTCATATTAGTTATCGTCAACGGATCATGCAAAATAAAATAACCCGTTTTCCCAAGCGTGTAGTTGCCTTCGTTTACCAACACCAAACCCATACCCAGACCGGATTCCAGCAATACCCTTACGCCGTACACCGGTAATTTTACCTTTGCTGCAATGGCTTCCAAACCAATGCCTGCTGTATCACTGTCTTCGATCACTGTTAAAATACCGCTATCCCTCAAAACCCTTGCAGCCTGGAAAATTACCGGGCCAAAGGCAATCCACTGGGCAGTTTCTTTTGCATCGAATGCAGATCTTTTTTCTTTACTAAAAAACTTCATGCTCAAAAATATTTTCTCTTCTTTCAATTATCATTTTTCATTCTTGCAATTGAACAAATGAAAGTTTCCATTTATTTGATTACAGTTTATTCCACTTTTGCCCTGATACAAAAGTGGAGCAAAAACAAGGCTGTATAAAAAAGCCTAAAAATTGTGACCCATTATCATGCTTTGCCCAACAGCAACGCAGCATTGCATCCACCAAAACCGGAAGCTGTCTTTAAACAATGCTTCATGGCAGTGTTGTATAAAACCGTACAAACATTAATGGGTTTTGTAGCGCCTGGATTGGTACAACCAAGCGTTGGCAATACAATATCTTCTTTCAGCGAATGGCTGCTGATAATGGTTTCAATAATACCTGCTGCCCCCAATGTATGCCCGAAATATCCTTTCAAACTATTTACCGGAACCTGTTCTAATCCGGCGAGTGTAAAAGCGTTTGCTTCCATTTCATCATTGTAGACCGTTGCAGTACCATGTGCAGAAATGAAATCTATCGCTGCTGTAGCTACACCAGCATCTTCCAATGTTTTGCTGATGGCGAAACCCAACTCCTGTCCTGTTCTTGATGGCCCCGAAATATGATTAGCATCGTTGCTGACAGCGCCGCTGCAAACTTTAATACCTACCGGCTGATCATTGTTATAACTTAAAATAACCGTTCCGGCACCTTCGCCTAAATTAATACCATCCCTTGCCTTATCAAATGGTTTGCATGCCCCGGCGCTAATGGCCTGGAAGGATTGAAAACCCGACAATACAAACTTTGAGATCACATCTGCCCCGGCAACAACTATAGTATCATACTCACCGGATTGTATCAACCGCATCCCGGTGATGATGGCCAGCGACCCTGAAATGCAGGCATTGGAAACCACCATGGGGGTATTGATAAAATTAAAATGCGCCGCTACAAATGCAGCAGAAGTATGGAGCGCTATCCGCTTTTCCAGCGTTTTAAGCATTTCATTTGTTTCCAGCAAACTGATGTTGCCTTTTGTTGATGAAATGATCAGCAGTGTTTTTTTATCCTGCGGATCAACGCCTGTCTGCTGCATCGCATCAGCAATGGAAGCAATCAGTAATTTTTCAAATTTGCTGTATTCATGTTTGTCTTCCTGTTCTGCAAAAAAATGTTCTCCTTGGAGTAAGGCAGCAAAAAAAGCCTTGTCTGATAAAACGCCGGCGGCCTGTTCTTTTACGCCTGATTTGCCCTGTTTCAATTGTGCAAAATTACCCGCCGTGGTTGAAGCAACCGGTGATATAATATTGTCAGCCACTATAAAAACATTTCTCTTCATTGTAAACTACACCAGGTCATGTTCTTTTTTCCACGCATCAAAAAATGGCGGATTGGTTAATTGTAAAGTGGATGATTCTTTTTCCAGGAACACCTGCACCGATGAACCGGTAGCAACCAGTTCGTTGGTAACGGCATTGTATAAACGATAGTTGAATTTCATTTTTGCCGCCTGGCAGGGCAGGTAAGTTGTTTCTACAATTACACTGTCGCCATAACGAAGGGAGCGTTTAAAATCGCAGTTCACGCTTACAATCGGGATTACAAACCCTTGTTTGTACACATCGAGGTAACCCAGGCCATGCATGTTGCCGAAAGCCTCTCTGCCATCTTCAAAATAACGGATGTAATGGCCATGCCAAACAATGCCGAGCGGATCGGCTTCGTTGAAGCGTACCTGTACTTTTATCCTGTTATTCAGTTCTTTTTTCATTCAACGCATGGTTATCAGTTGCTGTACTTTTTCTGCCACTCTTCGTATTTGTCATCTTCTATATCATCCAGTAATCCACGGATACCAGAAACCCAAAAATTTTTGAAACCGATACCGCCTTTTACTTTGCTTTCCACCCTTTCTGTCATCAATATCTTTTTGGATTTCATGTCAATGAGCGTTACCCAAATAGCAGCATCACCTTTCTTTTCAACTTTACGCAATGCTTCTACCACAAACACCAACCCGATACCGGTTTTGCCGGAAATGTCGAGTTTTTTCACGATATCCGTTACATCGCTTTCCTTAAAGCGTTTAAAGTCTGAAGAATTGGTAGAAAGTATGTCATCCGCATTGGCAGTGGCATTGCTTTTTTTAACGGCGCCTAGATCGTAATCAAAGTCTTTTCTTTTAAAAGCTGACTTCACATCATATTTGCTTTGTTCATTGACTACTACCTGGTTCATGCCATCATACAAACCGCCACGGATCGCTTCCGGGTTACCATGATCGAGCAGTTTGGTTTTGCTGAAATCGATGCCTAAATAGAACAGGGGCACTTCACTTTTTTTAGCGAAAAATTCTTTCAGGGTTTGTGAAAAGGCAGGTGTTGCACAATTGAAAACAAGCAACGCTGCAATAAGCCATTGTACGTTTTTGACAAGCTTCATAGTCAGTTGTTTTTTATTTGGTTAATGAAAATTTTCATGTTGCAATGAGCGATGATGTTTCCCTTACAGGTTATTTTTCCTGCAATTAAAGACACATCGAATATTTGGTTTTCTACAGTAATGGCTGTTATCAATTCATCGCCGCAGGCGGGAAAATCAATTATTTCCAGGTTGCTGATGGCACCAATATAACCGACTGTTACCGGTTTGTTTTCTGTAACAGCAGTGTAACCAGCCCTTGCTGCTGCTGTTTGTGCAATGTTTTCAACCAATCCCGGTTCTTTCAGCAAGCCATTCTCTACAAAAATGTTATCTGCCTTCACTACAAATGTTGAAAGGGTAGTTTCGCCGGTTGATTCAACAATGCCATCCACCATTACAAAAGGTGGCCGTTGTGGTATGTATTGCAAAATACCCGCAGTATCGTTTGACATCAACTCCAAAAATTATAATAGTTAAACCATTGTTCGGGGTAACGCTTTACTTTTTCCTCCATCTCTTTCACAAAATCATTCAGCATGGCCTGCATCAGCAGTTTTTTATCCAACGCATCGTAGCTTTTTATTTTGCTGGCAAACAGGTGGTAATGCAAACTGTTTTCCCTGGCTGCAAAAACAAAAGACACCGGCACTTTAAAAGTAGCAGCCAGCACAAAAGGCCCCACCGGGAACCTGGCGCTTTGCCCTAAAAAATCAGCCGTGATGGTTTTGTTACCTTCCAAAAAACGATCGGCATGCATACACACCAGTTCATTGTTTTTAAAGGCATTGCTAATTTCATAAATGTGCGACAGGTCGTCTTTTATGAAAATAATATTAATGCTTTTCTTACCCGTTACTGCGGCAAGATATTCTTTTATTTGTTTATGTTCACCATCGAACATAACAATGTGGATTTTAGTATTGAGACGCTTGAATAAATAGCCTGCAATATCCCAATTGCCTACATGGGCGCTGAGCAAAATACCTCCTTTTTGCAGGCTGTTGATGCCCAGCAGGTTTTCTTCCCCATCAAATTCGTACGTAAAAGGATTGTTGATGCCTGCCATTACCGCCACTTTATCTATCAGTCCCTGGCCCAGCACATAATAATTTTGGTAAATCTTTAAGATTGACTTTAAACGGCCAAACCCTAATTTGTGCCTGTAAAAACGGTAAATGTGGCCCGAGGCCGTGGGAGAAAATAAGAAGAAGTAAAAAGCTACGAAACGCAGCAGGAAATAAGCAGGCCGCACCCCAAATTTTTTCAATATCCACACAAAAACCTGGTAACCGGCCTTGTTGCCTTTAGATTTCCCCTGCCATAAAGCCATTATGCCAGCTCTTTAGAATTGACTTTGGAAATAACGTAATTGTAAAAATCCTGCAGGGTAGAAATATGGGTAAAATCTTCCGGGGTAACTTTAAATTTGAAATTTCTTTCGATCACAACCACCAGGTCGATGTAATCGAGGCTATCGAGCCCGAGTGTATCTTTCAGGATGGCTTCAGGTACAATCTTACTTTGTTCCACTTCAAACTCTTCCACCAGGAAGTTGTTTATCCGTTCGATGATTTCATTGTTTTCCATAAAAGGTATGCTACAGTAATTTTTTAATAATAAGCGACGAGTTGGTACCCCCAAAACCGAAGGAGTTGGACAAAAATACGGATATATCTTTTTCGATGGTTGTTTTTGCAATATTGAGTTTTGCAGATTCTTCATCCGGGTTTTCGAAATTGATATTAGGGGCAATGAAAGAATGTTGCATCATCAGCAGGGAATATACCACTTCACTTGCCCCTGCCATCCAACATTCGTGGCCCGTCATTGATTTGGTAGAACTTACCAGCGGCTTGTGCATACCAAAAACTTCATGAATGGCGCTTGCTTCGCTGCTGTCGCCTGCCGGTGTAGAAGTAGCATGGGCATTGATGTAATCGATGTCAACCGCTTCCAGGCCAGATTCCCTCAACGCCATTTGTAAAGAACGCACCGGCCCTTCCACTGTTGGGTTGGAAATGTGGGCGCCATTGGAAGAAAAACCATAACCAATGACCTCCCCCAAAATGGGAGCGCCTCTTTTAAGTGCCGATTCCAGGCTTTCCAGTATAACTGTTGCCGCACCACCGCTGGGGATCAGTCCATCCCTGTCACGGTCGAACGGGCGGGATGCCCTTGCCGGATCCATTTCATGAACAGAAAAGGCAGACAGCGCATCAAAGGTGCTCATCGACAAATGATTGATCTCCTGTGCACCGCCGCAAACAATGCAATCCTGCAAACCAGACTTGATAAAATTGTATGCCACGCCTATGGAATGCGATCCGCTGGCACAGGCGGCACTGATGGTAAAGTTGATGCCCCGTAGTTTAAAGATGGTTGCCAAATTCATGGTAACCGTAGAATTCATTGTTTGAAAAACTGCTCCCGAACCCACGAGGGTGGTATCTTTTTTTTCACGGATAAGGTCGTTTGATTCAATGACCGCTTTGCCGGAACTATCATTACCGTATAAAATCCCTATTTCATGATCATTGATATAATCGGCATCAATGCCGGCATTTTTTAGCGCCTGCTGGGTTGCCACGTAAGCAAATTCACCCTGTTCCGGCAACATGATCCTTGCCCGGCGGTCGAGGTCGCCTTTTAAATTTGGCCTTTCAACAAAACCCGTTAAGCCAGAGCGGTAGCCATACTCCTTGCGCACCGGGTCGAAGATGATGCCCGATTTCCCTTTAAAAAGAGAATCACTCACTTCATCCGTGTTTTTACCGATGCAGGAATAAATGCCGATACCTGTTATAACAACTCTGTTCATTTGTATAAAACTACTCCTTTTTAATTGTTTTGCTACGGGGATACCGGTCGGTGAAGACACCGACCTCTGATGGTTGTTGTTTTCCATGGCCGGTGTCCTCACCGGCCACCTTAACTAGGCAACCATTTTTATTTACGAATACAGTCCCCCGTTCACCGATATCACTTCTGCCGTTATATAAGCGGCTTCCTTTGATGCCAGGAAACCAACAGCGTAGGCTACTTCTTCCGGCAGGCCAAAACGCTTTAATGGTATCAATGCCTGCAGTTCTTTTTCATCCAATCCTTCTGTCATATCCGTTTTAATAAAACCCGGCGCCACGGCATTTACGGTAACGCCTTTTCGGCCAATCTCCTGCGCCAGTGCTTTGGTAGCGCCGATTACACCTGCTTTTGCTGCAGAATAATTGGTCTGGCCGGGAAGTCCCTTCAATCCTGATAACGAAACAACGTTGACAATGCGGCCATATTTTTTCATGAGCATGCCGGTAACTACCAGCCGGGTAACATTGAAGAAACCACCGAGGCTGGTATCCAGTACCCCATCCCACTGTTCATCTTTCACCCACATCAACAACGCATCTTCCCGTATGCCGGCATTGTTTACCAGCACCTCAATTACTTTTTCCGGATTATTTTCTATCCAGCCGCCCAAAGCGGTTTTTACACCTGCCCTGTCAGCTACATCAAATTGAATGATTTCTCCTGAAACACCTTTTTCTTCCACCAGTGCCTTCGTGTTATTGGCTTCGGTTTCGTTCGATTTATAATTAATCAGGACATTATAGCCCATGTCGGCCATCTTTACACAAATGGCCCTGCCTATACCTCTTGATCCTCCTGTTACTAATGCAAATTTCATGGTTGATAAACTGTTTTCACTCACTGAAAAACATGATTTATGGTTGGTTCAAATAAGTTCAATCACTCCTGGGTAACAGCTTGCTGAACGTTTTCATCAAAGTAAAAAACAGGGTCAGCTTTTTGGAAATGGCTTTTAATTTTTTCCAGGTCTTTGTACTTTGGTTTGTCTTCAATAAACTTTGGAAATATTTCCCGGATGGCAGTATAAACGTTCACCGTTTTAGATGATAATTTAGGCACACATTCCAGGTAATCGATGGCCTGCAAAACCGTCATCATTTGTATACTCAACACTTCAAAAGAATTATCGATCACTTTTTTGGTCATCAACGCAGCGTTGCAGCCCATGCTCACAATATCCTGGTTATCGTTGTTGTTGGGAATACTGTGCACATACATCGGGAACGACAAGGTTTGATTTTCGGCCACGGTTGAAGTAGCGGTAAACTGCATCCCCTGCATACCAAAATTAAAGCCCAGTACGCCGAGGTTTACAAATGGCGGGAACTTTTGATTCAACTTTTCATTCAGCAAATAATTCAACTGCCTTTCTGAAAGCATCGACAGTTTGGTGATGGCTATCTTGAGCTTGTCCATTTCAAGCGAAACATAATCCCCATGGAAGTTTCCGCCATGGTAAATGTTCTGGTTTTTATGATCGATCACCGGGTTATCGTTTACCGAATTAAGTTCGTTCACCAGTACCTTTTCTGCCTGCAAAATGGTATCGTACACAGGCCCTAAAACCTGTGTTACGCAACGCAGCGAATAATATTCCTGCACCTTATCTTCAAATACTTCCTGGTTTAAATTGGCCGGGTTGTACAAATGTTCGCTCCGGCTGCGGATCATTTTACTATCCGTTAAAATATTGCGCAGTTGGGCTGCAATGATGTTCTGCCCGGCGTGGTGCTTTACAATATTGAGCTGGTAAGAATAATGGTCGTCGAAAGCCTCCACCACTTCATTCACCATAGCTGAAAGCACTACGCACCATTCCAGTAATTTTTGTGCCTGGATGATGTTGAGCATCCCAATACCCGTCATGGCGGAAGTTCCGTTGAGTATGCCTAAACCTTCTCGTATATGAATAGTAAGCGGCTTAATGCCGAGTTGGTTAAATACCTCTAAGGTGGGGCGTACTTCATTTTCATAAATCACTTCTCCCTCTCCTATTAATACCAAACCCAAATGGGCCAGTTGTACCAGGTCGCCGCTGGCGCCTACACCGCCATGCTCAAACACACAAGGGCTAACATCTGCATTGATAAGCGCCACCAGCAACTCTACCGCTTCGGTATGAACGCCGGAATACGCCTGCATCATACTGTTGAGCCGAGCCAGCATCAATGCTTTCACCATCAATGGCGACATAAGGTTGCCGCTGCCGGAACTGTGGCTGCGGATGAGGTTGTATTGCAATTGCAGCAAGTTTTCTTCACTTACTTTGTATTGCGCCATCGGGCCAAAACCGGTATTGATACCATAAATTAATTTGTGAGAAGAAAAACTTTTGAGGAATTCAAAATTCTCTGCCACTTTTTCAACTGCGGCTGTATCCAGCGCCACTTTTTCTCCTTTGTACAACACTGCTGAAAAATCTTTCAAAGAAAGGAGCGTATCTCCAACATATATCATGGGCAAAATTTACTTAAACTTTTAAAACAATTGTTTGGCTAACCGCAAACATAGAATAAAGATTTTAAATAGCAGTTTTTTGAGTTGCTTCACACAGCATCAAATTGTTGGCGCCGCCAGTTGATATATGAATAAAATACAACAATTTTTATTTGCCGTATTCAAATTTATTATTATCATTGGCACTTAATTACCACAACTGGTATAAACAACTACCATTTTAACCCTGAACTGCTTATTCTTTTATACCAAAACT
>CAXTPJ010000002.1:0-21340 GCA_964245855.1 uncultured Ferruginibacter sp.
CCCTGTAATTTCATCGTTCAGTTTCTTTCAAAAAAACTACCTTTCGGGTTCACAAAAAATCTCAAGCATGCTTCATTTGGTAAAAAAACCGGCTGCATTTTTATTTGTCGCAGCCCTCTCTCTTTCTGCAACTGCACAAAAAAAAGACCTTACCGACGACCAGTATTTTAAAGGCAATTTCCGTGGCATAACACAACCGCTGCCTATCTTTTCAAAATGGGTAAATGACAACCAGTTTATTTATATTAAAGATGCTAAAAAGTATTTGGTTGATTGTAAAGCAGGCACAGAAAGGGAAGCCACTGATGCAGAAACAAAATCTGATGCAGTAGCCAAACCATCCGTAACAACAAAAAATGGTGATTTGTATATCAGGGTTAATGGTACCGAAACGCAGTTGACCAACGATAAAGATGAAGAAGTAAATGCTACACTAAGCCCCGATGAAAAATATGTGGCTTACACAAAAAAGAACAATCTCTACACCATAAACATCAGCACAAAAAAAGAAACAGCATTAACTACGGATGGCAGCGATGTGATATTGAACGGTTATGCAAGCTGGGTGTATACCGAAGAAATTTTGGGCAGGAACAGTCATTACAAAACTTTTTGGTGGAGCCCCGACAGTAAGCATTTGGCCTACTTTAAAACAGACGATAGCCAGGTACCGGTATTTACCATGACCGATGGCAATGGCCAGCACGGATATGTTGAAACAGTGCGCTATCCAAAAGTGGGCGATCATAATCCGGAAGTAAAAATCGGCGTTGTATCACCGGATGGTGGTAATACTGCCTGGGCAGATTTCAATTCAAAAGATGACCAGTATTTTGGGTTGCCTTACTGGGCGCCCGATGGCAGCGCTGTTTGGATTCAATGGATGAACCGACTGCAGACCAATCTTAAAATCTGGTCGGTAAACCCTTCCGATGGCAGCAAAAAAGAATTATATAATGAGGAACAAAAAACATGGATCGACCTGGATGACGAGGGCGACCGCCTCCAGTTTTTATCTTCCGGCAAAGGCTTTCTATTATTGAATGATGCAACCGGCTGGAGGCATATTTACCACTACGACATGAATGGCAAACTCATCAATGCTGTTACCAGCGGCAAGTTTACCGTTACGGCATTGAACTATGTGGATGAAAAAAACAAGCTTGTTTATTTCACTGCCCGTAGTAAAGAAAACACCGCCCGCTATGATTTTTATAAAGTAGGACTGGACGGTAAAAATTTACAGCGCCTTACCTTCGGCGAATACAGTCATACCAACATTAATTTATCGCCGAACGGTTCTTACTTCATTACTACTTATTCCAATGTTTCTTCTCCTAACAAAATGACATTGGTAAGTAATAAAGGAAAGATTATAAAAGAGATCGGCGATGCAAAAGGAGTAGAGTTTGACAATTACAACTTGGCAAAAACAGAATTGATAAGGGTTAAAAGTACTGATGGTTTGTACGACCTGCCAATGAGGGTTACCTGGCCGGTAAACATGGATAAGAACAAAAAATATCCCGTACTGGTTTCAATTTATGGCGGCCCCAATGCCGGTAATTGCTGGGATGCATGGACGATCAATGGAACACAGCAATGGTATGCAAAAGAAGAATTAATACAGGTAGTAATGGATCACCGTGCCAGTGGCCAGTTTGGAAAAGAAGGGGTAAATTATATGTACCACAACCTGGGTTATTGGGAAATGAAAGATTATGGTGATATGGTACAATGGCTGATAGCTAACGGTAGTGCAGACCCTAAAAAAATATGCATCACCGGTTTTAGTTACGGCGGCTACATGACCTGCTACGCACTCACTTATGGCAGCGATGTATTTACGCATGGCATGGCAGGCGGAAGTGTAACCGACTGGAGTTATTACGACAGTCATTACACCGAACGTTACATGGGTACGCTGGCCAACAATCCCGAAGGATACAAGACCAGTTCGGTGTTAACACATGCCGGCAAATACAAAGGCATGCTGCAATTGGTGCATGGCATTATTGATGACAATGTACACTTGCAAAACAGCATCAACTTCATCAGCAAATTACAGGATGATAAAAAAGAATTTGAATTTATGCCTTACAGCGGTGGCCGCCACGGCTGGCCCGGCAACAAATGGTTGCATTATATGAATATGAAAACAAGGTTTATTTACAAATATTTATTGGAGAAAGATGCCCCTAAAACGATGATCAAATAAAATGATCATTGCCTGGTCTTAACCAAAATAAAAACCGCAACTCAAAAAGTTGCGGTTTTTCATTTGCCCATTTGCAACACCTGCAAATTTGCTTATCGATCTTACTGTTTTACCAGTTTCAATTCTTTAATCAAATTGCTTGCGCCGCCGAGTTTATCAATGCACCACAGTACATAACGAACGTCAACACAAATGGTCCTGTTCAAGTCTTTATCAAAAGCAATTTTGTGGCTCAATGCTTCGTAGTTGCCGTCAAATGCAAGACCAATCAGGTTTCCGTTGCCATCAATCACCGGGCTGCCGCTGTTGCCGCCGGTAATATCATTGGTGGTAATAAAGCAAACCACCAGGTCATTTCTTCCCTTATCAATATACTGGCCGTAATCTTTTTTCTTCATCAGTTCAATCTGCTTTGCAGGCAGGTCAAACTCATAATCACCCGGAATGTACTTTTCTAAAATGCCTTTGCCGGTGCACACATAATCGTAACTCACGGCATCTTTCGGTTTGTAGCTTTTTACATTGCCATAGCTCACCCTCATGCTGAAGTTGGCATCCGGGTACATTTTTTTAGCCGCTACCGTATCTTTCTCCATAATGCCTTTCAGGTAGCTGCGACCGAGTTCTGCATTCCTGCTTACAAATGCAGTGTAGATGGGCGCATACCTGGTATTGTAACTTTTTACAAAAGCAGCCGCATAATAAAAGGCAGGATCGTTTTGTAAAACCGTAGCGTCAGGGTTGGCCACAAACGCATTCCATTTGGCATCATCCACAATCATGGTTTTGTCAAAAATATCCTTCGCCCATTTTTTATAAGTAGCATCGTCTTTCAAATCGCCGTACACACTTTTCAGGCCTTCGTAAAAACCTGCTGGGTGCTGGTTCTTATCAACATCATTGTAAAACAACTGGCAAACCGCTGCCATTATTTTTTCATCACTTGCCCTGTTGGCTGCTTCTAAATAAGCTTTCCTTGCAGCAGTAGCTGCTTCAATCGACTTTTTAATATCAGCAGATGAAGTTCCGGCTTTCACCATATCAGCTTCTACTTTTACCAGCGATGCTGCAAAAGCAGTCAATGGCGAACCTAAAATGCCTTCGTTGGTGTATTGACGCAACTTGCTGTAGGGCGTCCAGGTATCGTAGTTTTTAGCATACTCGGTAAACAGGTTTTCATATGCTGCTTTTCCTTTGGCCCATTCTGCAAACTTGGTTTCATACGCCTGTTTTTCTTCGTAGGTATGAAACTTTTTTAACTGCTTGGTTTCGCCATCAAAAAATTTCCAGTAATTGGCAACACCGGCGTAATTGCTGGCCAGTTTCAATTTTACTGCAGGGTCTTTTATCATTTGCTCATGCATCAGTTTCAAACGCACATCCCTTAAATTAACCAGCGATGGGTTTTCAATATCATTCTTCAACTTAATGCCATAACTCGTTTCGTAACGGTTGGTACCGCCCGGGTAACCATAGATCATAGCAAAATCGCCATCTTTAATGCCTTTGATGCTTACCGGTAAAAAAGCTTTTGGTTTCAGCGGCACATTGTCTGCACTAAAATCAGCCGGTTTGCCCTCTTTTGAACCATATACCCTGAACACGGAAAAATCTCCGGTGTGGCGTGGCCATTCCCAGTTATCTGTATCGCCGCCAAATTTGCCAACGCTTTCCGGTGGCGCACCCACCAGGCGAATGTCACGGTAAGTTTTGTACACATACATCAGGTATTGGTTTCCCTTAAACATGCTGTACACCCTTCCCGCCAGGCCATTGTCTTTATCGGCCACTTTATCGGTAATTTCTTTAAACACATCCGGTGTTTTTTTCACCCGGTCTGCCCACGACAACCCTTTCAATGCTTCTTCCACTTCTTTGGTCACATCCACAATCCTGTCTAAAAACTGCACCGTTAGTTTACTCTGAATTTCCTGGTCTTTGCTCAGTGCATAAAAACCATCCCGTAAATAGTTGTGGTCAACTGTGCTGGCACTGGCAATGGCTTCGTAACCGCAATGGTGATTGGTAAAAATCAATCCCTGGTCACTCACAATTTCGCCGGTACAGCCGCCGCCAAAAATAAGTATCGCATCTTTCAACGACGATTTGTTGATGGAGTATAACTGCTCTTTCGTCAACTTCAAACCTTTTTTCACCATATCATTGTACACCTGCTGGCCAAGCAACATGGGCAGCCACATTCCTTCGTCGGCACTTGCTTTCAGCAGGGTCACCGACAATAAAACAGAAACAAAAATTTTCTTCATACTGCGTATTTTTTAGTCAGCAAACGTACAGTAAATTGATCATTCACCAATGCCAGCCATCTATTTTGTGCCGAAAAGAAAAAGCCATTTGGGCGCATAACCTTCCATTACTAATCAACGATGTGGCGGCTATCCGTTACAAATCCGGCACAGGAGCATCGCTTCTTCCGCTTCCCCTTTTGGGGGAAGCCGGATGGGGCCCTCACCGGGTTTTCCACTGCTATCCACCCGCAAAACAAAAGTCCCCTCAATCCCCCCGGTGGGGGACTTTTCGAGTATGCTGGTGCAGGGGTCATTCAATTATAATAAGAGCAATGCTTGCAAAATCCAGAGCTTTTAAAAAATGAAAAGCTCCTAAAACGCTCAGAGTCCAAGGCCTTCCCTATCTAGGGAGATCGGTGGGGGACTTTTGGTGTATGCTGTTGCAGAGCTTATTTCACTATCGATGGCAACAGTAGCAAAAAGCAAATAATCAACTTGCTTATTAAACCAATTCTTAAAGAAGTAAAAGTTCCTAAAAGCCACAGAGTCCAAAGCCTCCCCCACCGGGGGAGGTTGGAGGGGGCTTTTTTCATCGAGAGGTTGGAGGGGGCTTCCACCCACATATTTTTCTTCACCCGTAAGCATCTGTGGTTTATATTTGTTACTACTGCTTATTACACCATAAACAATATCATTATAAACCTTTCGGTGAATACATACTATGTGTTAGTTGTACTTGCCGGCAATCAAACATTGCATGGCCTTAATCGACATCAAACTTCCTAAGAGCATTGCGGCAGCACTCCGGCTGCAGATAAAAGATCCCAGGCGGTTGCAGTTGAGGGTTTTAAAAAAATTGCTGCGCAAAGCAAGGTTTACCGAGTTTGGCCAAACCTATAAGTTTGATGAAGTGCTGATGAGCCGCCATCCGGGCAAAAAATTTCAGCAACTGGTACCAACGTATAATTACAATAAAATTTACAACGAATGGTGGTATAAGGCAAAAGAAGGTGTGCCCGATGTTTGCTGGCCGGGTGTAATTAAATATTTTGCCCTCAGCAGCGGCACCAGTGAAGCTACCAGCAAATTCATCCCCATTACAAAAGAACTCATCCGCAGCAATACCATTACCAGTTTAAGGCAATTATTAAGTTTAGCCAAGTACGAAGATGTTCCCAAAAGAGCAGTCGGTAAAGGCTGGCTCATGTTGGGCGGCAGCACACAACTGCAAAAAGGCCCAACGTATTATGCCGGTGACCTCAGCGGAATCCAGCAACGCAACATTCCTTTCTGGTTTCAAAGCTTATACAAGCCCGGGAAAAAAATTGCCAAGCAAAAAGACTGGGGCAAAAAGCTGGAAGAAATCGTAGACAACGCACCTAACTGGGACATTGGCTTTATTGTTGGTGTACCAGCCTGGCTGCAGCTCTGCATGGAAAAAATTATTGAACGGTACAAAGTCAATAATATACATGACATCTGGCCCAACCTGGCTTTTTATGTTCATGGCGGCGTAGCCATGGAACCCTATAAAAAAGGTTTTGAAAAATTGTTGGGCAAGCCGATCACTTACATTGAAACCTACCTGGCAAGCGAAGGTTTTTTAGCCTATCAAAACCGGCAGGATGCTGTGGGTATGCACCTGGCACTCAACAGCAATATCTTCTTTGAGTTTGTGCCTTTCGACGATACCAACTTTGATGCAGAAGGCAACATGGTGAGCGAACCGGAAACCTTCATGATACATGAAATTGAAGAAAATAAAGATTACGCCATCCTCATCAGCACCAATGCCGGCACCTGGCGTTATGCCATAGGCGACACCGTTAGGCTGGTCGATAAAGACAGAAGCGAGATCATCATCACCGGCCGCACCAAACATTTTTTAAGTTTGGTGGGCGAGCATTTGAGTGTTGACAATATGAACAAAGCCATCGAAATGGTGAGTGAAGAATTGAACATTTCTATTCCTGAATTTACGGTGGCCGGTATTCCGCACAACAATTTTTTTGCTCATCAATGGTATGTTGCTACTGATGATATAGTGAACGAAAAAGAACTGGCACAACGCATTGACGCAAAACTAAAAGAGCTCAACGACGACTATGAAGTTGAAAGAAAGCATGCTTTAAAAGATGTTTTTGTAACCGTACTTTCCGAACAGGCTTTTATGGATTTTATGAAATCCAAAGGCAAGGTAGGCGGCCAGCACAAATTCCCCCGGGTATTAAAAGGCAAAATGCTGGAAGACTGGAATAAGTTTTTAAAGCGGGAACTGGTGGGTTAACAATGCATGAAAACAAATGCTATAATATTTTTTTATCTATCAATTTTTTCATTTTACAGTTGCCAATCCGTTCATCAGCCACTGATTGCTAAAGATGAAAACAATGCAATAGAGCAGGCTAATAATCTCTTTGTGTTTGTTGGCGAGTTAGTTAAACTGGATACTATTCTACAAAAAGAGGATAAGCCTCAACGTCGTGCCATTTATAAAATCCTTCAATCGGTGTACGGCCATTACCCATCCAACTTTATTGAATTTACAACGGAAGGAGATTACGGATTATTTCAATTAAGTGATTACAAAAATGTGTTGTTGTTTGTACTGATAGATGATGCAAACAAAAAAATTCATTACCTCAATAAATTTTATGATGTTTATAAAACCAAGAATGGAAGATGGGCAGGAAAATATAATGTAGAAGATTTTAGAAGCAAAATAAAACCTCAAAAGATTGATTTTGAAAAGCAAATCATATTTCCAGTTAATCCCGTTATCGAAGAAGACTGGATTGATTGCTTATACCCAGTTCCATACTATAAACTCAAAGGAGATAGCGCCATTGTAATTTTCGGAAATTATGTAGAAGATTTATTCTTCATTCAAAAAGAGTGGAGTTTGCATGACTATTTTAAGGAAGTAGAAAAATTCGAAGTACCAGAAACCCAAATTGCTGAAGTAAAGCCGGGTGAGGTAAATAAAAAAATACCGGAATTTCTAGCTACCTGGCAAACTCAGTTTATTAAAAACTTTAAAGGTGACTTCAAAAAGTATGACTCTTTTTCTCTTGACAGCATCCTGATCAATGATTCTCTTGCAAGTCCCACGATGCTAATATCTAAAGACATGATCAACGATAGTATGATAAAGTCTTTAAATAATTATGGTAGAACGTTTGTTTACAGTAAAATAGATTCAGGGGCATTACTACTTTTATCAAATATTAAAAATCAACTTTCGGATAAAGGTAGCAAGCATTTCTTCTTTGTGGTAGAGATCCAGAAAGATTATATTAGATCAATAAAAAAAATGGTTCGGTTTACTTTTATCGAAACAAAAAAAGGGTACAGGTTATATAGCTGTAATAATTACGAACGGTCCATCTGTTGGTCAGCAGATTAACTAAACACCTAAACCCACTAAACCCTAAACCAACGCCCAACCCTACCACGGGCTAACCTCCGATCCATCTTCAATATCATTACTAAAAAACTGCCCTGTTGGTGCATCCTCCGTTGTCAGCGTATGCTTAACAATAAAAGCCGCTGCGCTCTCCACTGTTCCCGGCCCGCTGTGGTGGTTAAAATCGGTGGCCGTATAACCCGGGTCAATAGCATTCACTTTAAAAGGAAGGTCCCTTAATTCATACGCCAGCAAAATAGTAAAAGCATTCAGCGCCGCTTTTGATGGTACATAGCTGGCCAGTTTTACACCATAATATTTCCAGTTGGGGTCGCTGTGCAAAGTCAATGACCCAAGTCCTGAAGTAATGTTGCTGATGCGTGGGCTGTCTGACTTTTTAAGCAGTTCCAAAAAGGTTTGTGTAACGCTGATGGCGCCAAAATAATTGGTATCAAAAACTTCCTGTATGTCGCTGATAGCAGTAGTTAATACACTCTCCGGAAACCCTTTGCTGATGCCGGCATTGTTGATTAAAATATCCAGCCTGCCCTGTTCTTTTTCAATGATGTTTTTAGCAGCAACAATAGTATCGGGTTTGGTCACATCAATTTCAATGGCCCTGATATTTTCATATCCGCTTTCGCTCAATGTTGCAACAACTGCCTTTCCTTTTTCAAGGTTGCGGGTGCCTAAATAAACAATTAATCCTTTTGCAGATAATTGTTTCGCTGTTTCCAAACCAATGCTCCTGTTGGCGCCGGTAATTAATACTGATTTCATTTTTCTGTTTTTATTTATGTAAAAGTGCAGCGTTTAAAAATTAATTCGTTTGCCATTTGGCAAAAAGCATTTCAGCGGATGCTTTTTCTTATCCTGCTCAGCGAAGATTGTGTAACACCCAAATAAGAAGCGATATAAGAAAGCGGGATGCGGTTAACCACTGTAGGATAAATATCTAAAAATTTAAGGTAACGGGTAGTGGCATCCTGTGCAACCAAAGGGCTTATGCGCTCTACCTTTTGCAGCAATGCTTTCGATACAATTTTATGTACCACAGCATCCCAGCCAACAATGGTATTCAACAGTTCCTGCCAGTCCTGTTTGGCAAAAACCACCAGCCTGCAATCGGTAACGGCCTGCACGTAAGAAGTGGAAGGGATCTCATTATCAAAGCTTGCCAGGTCAACCAGTATATTATTTTCCTCAATAAAATATTTCGTAATTTCTTCCCCTTTGTTATTGTAATAACAAACCCTTGCAATACCATCCAGCACAAAACCAAACTGCCGGGCAATTTTACCGGCCTCTAAATAATAAGCATCTTTTGGAAGCACTAATTCAGTTGCCTTTTCCGTAATAAAAGCCATCTGCTCCTGGTTAAGGTTGCCGAATTTTAATACGTAGGCAAAAAATTCTTTCATTCCTGCAAGTTAATCAAAGCCCTGCCCGTTTCATTTGTCATTTGGCAAAATGCGGGAAACATATTTTGTTGAATAAAGGCTGCTAACATAATTAATGTGATTGTTGTTCCCGGCCGCAGGAATATGATTCGACTTTACAGGCGTCGCATCAAAGATTCCGTCTTCAGCGGGACTCTTGTACATTTTGTTCTTTAATGAGCTTTTTGTAAACCTTCTTATTTCCGATAGCTATCTCCTTTCACTGCTTATCATTTCTTCAAAGGCTTTAACAAATACTCCAGGCCATTGAGTTTAATTTCATACATCGTCTGCAACAGCATGCCCAGTTTTCCTGCCGGAAAGCCCTTCCTGGCAAACCATTCTAAGTAAGATACCGGCAAATTACACAGCAGCGTATCCTTGTATTTTCCAAAAGGCATTTTCATGTTGACCAGTTGTAACAGTATGTCTGCGTTCAGTTGCTTTGGGTCTTCCATTATTTTCTTTCAATAGTTGGCCGGAAGATACTGCAAAAAGCCAACTGCAAAAACAGGAAGAAAAATCTCTTTCAACACAGTTGTTTTCCTCATTATATGTTTCTCCGGCCGTTCTATTTTTGCTTCATCAAACTATAATCCGCTACCATCAAAACTCCTATTGATCCGTGCTTTTTTGTTGCGGCTCTATTTGATCGCTATCACTACCATTTGATTGAGATACAAATTACAAACAACAAAAACTACAACCATGAACGCATTAAGAAACAAAGTTCAACTGATCGGCAACCTCGGCGCTGCACCGGAAGTAAAAACATTGGAAGGCGGCAAAAAAGTAGCCAGCTTCCGCATTGCAACCAACGAAACTTACCGCAATGCAGAAGGAGAAAAAATTACCGAAACACAATGGCACAACCTGGTGGCCTGGGGCAAGATTGCAGAAGTGGCTGAAAAATATTTAATCAAAGGAAAAGAAGTAGTGGTGGAAGGCAAACTCATGACCCGCAGCTACAATGACAAAGAAGGCGTTAAAAAATATTTCACCGAAGTTCAGGTAAATGAACTCCTTATGATAGGCGATAAAGAAAAGCCGAAAAACTAAGTGCCGCAGGCTGAGCGATAGCAGATCAATCTGATTATCGTAAAGCCTGTGGCCTTTACCCGGGTTAATTACCAAACGCTTCAACCGTACATCCTGATAGCACCGTTACAACATCCTTTCAACCTGCAAAATTGAGAGGATGTTTTATTAATGCAGTGTAAAAAAGGTGTAAACGGTATAGCATTACCAGCACTGCTTACAGTGTGAAGGGTAGCTACAAAATACAAATAGGGATCCATGTCGTTTGCTTAGAAACTTTTTCAAGCCAGCCTGGATGAAATTCCCGCCAGAATGAGTCTTTCGGGCAGACGGAGAATGTAAAGAGGCAAAGATGTAAAATTGTATTGTCCTTCTTTGCGCCTTTTCTTTCTTTTGCGTGATTTATGCAAACGATAGTAAAACAGGAATTAGTAAATAATAAATTGATCCGTACCCTTATCATTAGCTATGTCCTCCATTATTAGGGTAACTTATTTGAATTCATCTAATCAATTATTTTGATAAATAAAACAGGTAGTGACTGTCAAGAAATTTGTATTGGAGTCCTAAAAATGAGCGTAATTCGTGGCAAATCCCGATTGTATGGAAAGTGTAGAACGCAATGATATTTTCGACCTGGCCTACCGCTTTATTACTGAAACACAGGAGAGCATTTTTTTAACCGGGAAGGCAGGTACCGGCAAAACCACTTTTCTTAAATACCTGCGTAACCACTCTGCCAAAAATATGATCGTTGCCGCACCAACCGGTGTTGCGGCCATCAATGCCGGCGGCGTTACACTCCATAGTTTGTTCCAGTTGCCGCTGCACCCTTTTTTGCCTACTCAAAACAGCGCAAGGCAGTTACTGCAGGGCATACGCTACAATAAGCAACGCATCAGCCTGCTGCTCAAAATGGAACTGCTGGTAATTGACGAAATCAGCATGGTACGCTGCGATGTAATAGACGCCATCGACACCATTTTAAAAAGTGTGCGTCGCAACCAGCACGAGCCTTTCGGCGGCGTTCAATTATTGTTCATCGGCGATCTGTATCAACTGCCACCGGTTGCAAGAAACGAAGAATGGAGAATCTTAAATGAATATTACGCCTCCCCTTTCTTCTTCGACAGCAAGGCAGTAAAAGAACAGACGCCTTTACTGATTGAACTCAATAAAATTTACCGGCAAAAAGAAGAAGGCTTTGTAAGGCTGCTGAACAAAGTGCGCAACAACCAGTTGGATGAAGATGATTATGAAGATTTGAACCTGCGCTTTTTCCAACATTTTCAACCGTCAACAGCAGAAAAGTACATTACGCTTACATCGCACAACAACCAGGCAGACAGCATTAACCAGGTACAATTGCAACGGCTTATTGCACCAGCCTTTACTTTTACGGCAACCATCGAAGAGGAATTTCCGGAAAATATTTTTCCAGCAGAAATGCAACTCGTATTAAAAGAAGGGGCACAGGTAATGTTCATCAAAAACGATATTGTTGAAAGAAAGTTCTTCAATGGAAAAATTGGTGTGGTATCAAGATTGGCTGCCGATAAGATATGGGTAGAATGCGATGGAAAAGATATCGAGGTTGGACTGGAAACATGGGATTACACCCGCTACAAACTCAACAGCAGCACCGAACAACTGGAGCGGCAGGTACTCGGCCGCTTTCATCAATACCCTTTACGGTTGGCCTGGGCCATTACCATACACAAAAGCCAGGGACTTACTTTTGATAAGATCATGATTGATGCCGCAGCCTCTTTCAGCAGCGGACAGGTGTATGTTGCGCTGAGCCGTTGTACCAGTTTAGATGGCATTGTGTTGTTATCAAAAATTCCACCGGCTGCCATTCGCAGTAACGAACTGGTGGTTAACGGCCAGGCGGCTTTAACACCCAAAGGCTCACTGGCAGAGCGCTTTGAGGGCGCAAGGCAATTGTTTACCATACAATTGCTGAGCGAACTTTTTTTGATGCAGGAAATTAACAATGCGGCTCAAACGCTTCATTACACAGTACAACAGCAAATAGGTAAACTGAACGCTGAAGTGGGATTGCCCTGGCTGCAAAATTTTATTGCCCTTTTATCAAAAGAAAAAATGGTTGCAGAAAAGTTTATGGCGCAGGTTCAAACGTTGATGAGGGAGGAATCAGTTATCGAAAGCAACGCCATTTTACAAAAAAGAGTGCAGGATGCCGCCGGTTATTTTTTATCTGTACTAAACAACATGAAAACAAATTTGCAGCAACATCCGCTTGTTACAGAACACAAAGAAGCCGCCGCCGCAATCGATGAAAATTTACTGGAATTGCTGGTCGCTTTTAATAAAGCCATCTACTTTATCCAGTATTGCAAAGAAGCTTTCAATATTGCCAATTTCCTGAAACATAAGCTGAATTTAACCATTCCAAGAATGCACATCAGCAGTTATGCCGCCAATAAAAAACAGGTTGCTGCTACCGATATTGCTAACCCGGAATTATACTATACGCTGAAAAACTGGCGGGATAAGATTTGTGAAACCACCAATCTCGCCATTTTTTATGTGGCAAGCAACAGCAACATCAAAGAAGTGTGTACCTACCTGCCGCTTAACACCGGGCAGTTGCAATTACTCAGCGGTTTTGGAAAATCCAAAGCAGAAAAATACGGTGATGAAATTATTGCGATGGTAACAGACTACTGCAATCAAAATGGTATCGAAAGCAGTATGGAATTAAAGGAAGAAGCGCCTAAAAAAAAGCGGAAAGAAACAGGCAATGAAACCGGGGCAGAAAAAATTCCCTCCAATACCATCAGCCTGAAATTGTATGAACAGGGAAAAACGATTGTTGAAATTGCGGGAGAAAGAAAACTAGCAGCCAGCACCATTGAAAGCCACCTCGTACAATTTATCAAAACAGGCGATTTGGCTGTAACCGGTTTTATGAATGAAGCCAAGGTTGAACTGATAGTAGAATTGATCAACAGCCATCCTGAAAAACCTCATGGCGAGTTAAGATCAATGCTTGGAGATGAATACAGTTTTACAGAGATCAGGGCCGTAGCCAATCATTTGCTGTGGCTGAAAAGTTCAACTGTTTAGTAGCCGCCTCATGAAAATTTTACAGAGCATCATTACTGGTACAGCCAACAGTATTAGAGATACTGTCCATCAAAACAAGTAATTTTCTTTTACCATTTGCATTATGCATTTTCAGTTTACAGGTTTTAATAATTCAAAATAAATTTAAACAGCTTTTCACATTTCATGGTAAGGAGATAAACTAAAAGGCAATAACTTTAAGGATACCAAATCCAACGCCACTACTCACTAATGGAATCAATCAGCAGCTTTGATGAATTTTACGAAATAAGGTTGAAGCCGTATTTAAGCGGCCTGCAAAAACAGAATAAAAAAGCCGACCACTGGGGCATTGCCATGATTGGCGCTGCCTTATTATTGGTGCCGGCATTGGTGCTGGGTACTACCATTTTAGGCGGCTGGACGATAGCTTCTGCTGTAATACTGGTGGTTGTTTGTGTGTACAATTATACCAAAGTAAACGATGCTTACGAAGATGATTTTAAAGAACTGGTAATACGCCAGATCATCGATTTTATAAATCCAGGCATGCAGTATAAACCAGACGCTCATGTACATTCCAGCTATTATAAACAAAGCAGCCTCTTCAGAAAAAACTATGAATATTTTGATGGTGATGACCTTATTGAAGGCGAATATAAAAATGTATCGTTCCGCTGTTCGGAGCTTGACGTTAGCAACAGCGGCGGTGCTGCTGATTACCGCCATGTGTTCAGCGGATTATTTTTTGCAGGATCGATCAACCGGAGTTTTAGCGGCGGCACTTACATCTGGACAAAAGGCAACGAACAACTGGCAGCAAGTATTGCAGATGAACGGTACCGCTTAATGCCCATGCCCAATGCAGTAAAAGTTGATTTTAAAAATGGTGTATTTGAAAGACATTATTCTGTTTACAGTACTGATGTGTACGAAGCATCATCATTGATAACAAGTGAAATGATGCAGCAAATTGTTGATTTTAAACAGCAGATCGGGAGAGAGTTGGTGGTATCTTTTGTTGCAGGAATGTGTTATGTTGCTATTCCTTTTACAGAAGGTTTGCTGGAACCGCAAAGTGGCAACCCGGATGATAAAGAAGCAATAAAAAAATACTTTTTTACCATTTTACTGATACTCAGCATCATCAATAAGTTGCAGTTAAACAGGCTGCAATAAACATCATTTTGGCGCCAGCAAAGAGTAAATAATAGAATCTAAAAATTGGCCGTTGAAATAATAATTCTCTTTAAAATGGGCTTCTTTAACAAATCCAAATTTTTCTAACAGCTTCATCGAAGCCTCATTGGCAATGTTTACATTTCCCTCTACTGAATGTAAATGAATTGTATCAAAACCATGTCGCAATACTGCTGTCAATGCTTCCTGGGTAATTCCTTTCCTGTGGTGTGCGGTCATCAGCATATAACCAATTTCGCCCCGGTAATTTTCTTTGTCTATCCTCCAAAAACCAATGGTACCAATCAATCCGGGTTCATCTTTTAAAGCAATACCCCAGGTGATGCCTTCGTTTTTATCAAGCCCTTCAGTTATTTTTTGTATCAGTTGCAGGGCTTCTTCTTCCGATTGAACAGGCAGCCTGTCTATATAGCGCATCACTTTTTTATCAGAGCGCATGCTCAAAATATCCTGCACATCGGCAGCAACAATTTGTCTTAATATGAGGCGTTCGGTATTGATCAGTGGAAATGGCTGAAAGCAAATTGGTAACATGCCCGCAAATATCTGCAAAGCTTTTAAAATAGGTGTAATTTTTGTATAAATGGTTTTGCCGAAGTAAAGCAAAAATAGTTATTCTAAATAGCTGCCGTGTTGATGGGCTATTCTCATTCACCATTACCTTTGCCCTGCGCATTAACCCCAATTGTATGAAATATTTTTTCCTGTTTCTCCTGGTTTTTTCCCATGTATGTTTTGCTCAAAAATTAAAAAAGGCAGATAAAATAATTGTGGCTGATCTGCAGGCGCACACCGGTTATTTGGCCGATGATAAACTGGAAGGAAGAAGGACCGGCAGCAATGGTGAAAGACTGGCGTATGAATACATCATCAACCAGTTTACAAAAGCGGGGCTTTCTGCCAAAGGCGATAACGGAACTTTTTTGCAGGACTTTGAAGTGAACGACGGCAGGTTCATCAACCCGTCTACCCATCTCAACATCAATGGGTATGATCTTGCAGTTGAGAAAGATTTTTTCCCTTTATCATTTTGTCCAAATAAATCAATGGAAGCCATTGCAGCGCTTTCTCTGCAGGAGAGTGATGCGCCCTGGTTTTTTGATATAAAAGAACTGCTGGAAGAAAATAAAAATAATCCACATTTTGATCTGGCAGATGCCATCAAAACAAAAGCAGGTGCAGTAAAGAAAAGCGGCGCCAATGCATTGTTTGTATTCAACTCTTCCCCTATCAACGATGAGTTAAAATTTGAACCCAAATTAAAGACGGAGTCCACGACCATTCCGGTTGTGTACATCACGAAAGCAGCAAAAGAAAAATACCTGCAGGATGAAACAGCTACGCTGGATATAAGATTGAAAATACTGGTAGAAGATAGAAAAAGGACCGGCCACAATGTGATTGGCTTTATTGATAACAGTGCAGCCCACACCGTTATCATTGGCGCTCATTACGATCACCTCGGTTATGGCGAAGATCATAATTCTTTGTTTACCGGTACTACGCCAACCATACACAATGGCGCCGATGACAATGCCAGCGGAACAGCCGCTATTATTGAATTGAGCAAGCAGTTAAAGGCATCTAAATTTAAAAACAACAACTACCTGTTCATCTCTTTTTCAGGAGAGGAGCTGGGCTTGTTTGGGTCTAAATATTTTGCGGATCATCCAACGGTTGATCTTGCCAAAGTAAACTATATGATCAATTTAGATATGGTTGGAAGGTTGAATGATAGTACACATGGGCTATCTATTGGTGGTTACGGCACATCGCCCACCTGGGGAGAATTGATGCCTGCAAAGGATAAATTTTTTTCAATAAAATTTGATAGCAGCGGCACAGGGCCGAGTGATCATACTTCTTTTTACAGGAAAGATATCCCGGTTTTATTTTTCTTTACCGGCCTGCACAGCGATTACCATAAACCCAGCGATGATGCCGATAAGGTCAATTATGTTGGCGAGTTACAAGTGTTGAAATACATTTATCATGTAATAGAATTGAATGATAAAAAAGGGAAACTGGCGTTTACCAAAACAAGGGAAATGACCATGGGTACCAAGACCAGTTTTAAAGTTACGCTGGGTATTATGCCTGACTACACTTTCAGCGGCAATGGTGTAAGGGCAGATGGGATAAGTGAAGGAAAAATTGCACAAAAGGCCGGCTTAAAGGCAGGCGATGTGTTGTTTCAGTTAGGTGATTACAAATTCAGCGATGTAGAAACTTATATGCAGGCATTGAGTAAATTTAAGAAAGGCGATGCCACCAACGTAAAGGTGAAAAGAGGAAATGAAGAGTTGGTTTTCGACATTGTTTTTTAAATGTTACTACAGCAGGAAAGATTATGAAACTTAGAATTGATAATGAAACACTGGCGCAGGAATTTTTTGAAGATTCCATTCTGCTGGGCATTGTAGCGCCGGTAAAAGATTACCAGTTAAGCTGGTATTTGAACCAGTTGCTGGGTTTCGATTTTCGCCTCAATATTGATTTTGAAATTCAGTTGAAGAGAAAAGACCGAACTTACTTTTTCTCAATCTATGAATATAAAGTGCCGGCTATTTCACTTACTCATTACTTATACAACAACCAGTTTGATGGTGAATATTTGTTACCAGAATTTAAACACCTCGATTTTTTATGGCTGATCAAAGGCGATCCTTTATCAACAACAGAACAACTGAATTTAATTCAATCCATCAAAATGTTACCCGGTGTACAACTGGTAATTGAGATGACGAACGAAAAAATAAAGAACAAACAACACCTAATATTTTAGCACTTTAATTGCAGGTAATTCCATCATACTAAAAACAATGCATCATGTGGAAAAAACAAGACAACTACCTGTACAAAAAATTTGAGTTCAAAAATTTTTCAGAAGCATTTGCTTTTATGACAAGGGTGGCCATTGCCGCAGAAAAAGCAGAGCACCATCCTTTGTGGACGAACCTGTACAATAAAGTTGAGATCTGGCTAAATACCCATGATGAAGGCGATATTGTTACTTATAAAGACAAGCAGTTGGCGAAGCAGATTGATAAGTTTGTTGTGGTGAAGAAGTGATGTTGTAAAGAAGTTGATATTTTTTACAACATCACTTTGAAATTTAATGCGTTGTTTCAACTGATCCATTTTACGCCTTATTCTTTGAGGTTGTTTGTGCAGATGCAAAAGTCAGTACAAAAAATCGCCGACTGTTCAAAGAAATATCAAAAGTCAGGCTGCAATCATTTAATGTAGACTGGAATGATCATGGTTTTTCCCATGGCAATAAAATACAGGAGTTGAAAAATATTATACCCTGGTATTCTTTTCTATATCCTGCAAATTTTTATTTACACGAAATAGCACCAGGATAAATTCGCACCACATTCTCCAAAATAAATTCCCAAGGATGATAAATAATAACCCCCCAATAAAGCCTCCCTGGAAAAAACTAAAAAATCCGCTGCCATAATCACCATAGCCTCTTCTGCTTCCCCCGGAAAACATCATTATTAATCCCCCAAGTGTTATAATACCTGCTATGATTGCGTAAAAAACAGGTATCACCTGAAGGGTAACCATTCTTTTAAACTGCAGGAAATCCATAAAATTAAAGGGTTCTTTTTCCTGGTAGTTGCGTAAAACATTTTGTTCTTCCATGTTGTTTGATTTTAAGGTTTAAAAATTGATTACTAAAATTTTGTTATCTATGTCCGGTTATGGTAACTTTCATTGCAGGCCATATAATACACTGTGCGGTTTGTCGGTAGGGCGCCAACGACTTACATACAGCAGTGGGTATATCAACATACACTGTATGATGAAGTATAACAACAGTATTACTGTCAGGCACTTTATTATTGCTCCATGTTGCAGGATGGCTCCATAAACTATCCATGCCCGAACTGGTAACAATGGAATCTTTTTCCATTTGTGTGATGCTCCAGTTGTTGCTAACCCCATCGTTTGCCCTGATGTATAAAGTATTTGTGCCGGTCGGAATGTTGTCCAGTGGAATGTTGAAAGTAAAAGAACCATCAGCAGCCGGTGATGTAAAACTTACCGGTGTTGCTTTTCCAAAACCTGCATCCGTTTTAAAGAAATATTCAGCACCTGATAGTACGGTAGTTGCAGAACGTATTATTTCTGCATTGCGCCTTGTTGTAATACCCCATTTGCCGTTGTTATCAGCCATCCTGATATACAATTTATGATCGCCAGCGGTTAAGGTATTGGTGGCTGCACTTAAGTTTTGAAGGATTACTTCTCCTTGTTGGGAAACAACCACCGGGCTGGCTGAATTAAACCCGGGATCGGTATCAAAAAAATATTCTCCACGGGTGATTGCAGTAGCATTTCCTGGTGCAATTACTTCAATCAACTGCCGTAAGGTAATTCCCCATTGCCCGTTACTGTCTTTAGTGCGGACATACATTTGATGATAGCCTGGTTGCACCGCGGCAAGATTGACAGTAAAAGGAAAACTTCCATCCGGCGAAGCCGCAAGGTTTACCAGTGTATTTCTTCCGAAACCCTTATCTGTATCAACTGCATATTCAGCCTGTATGATATTTTGCCCGTAGCAGCTTTGCACTACTGCAAACAGGATGATGAATAATGTTTTCATACAAATTATTTAATGGTTCTTGCTTTAATGGTAACAGGCAGGCCGGTAGCATCCGCAACACCGGAAGTACTGATATCATAAATAACCGGGATAGGCGGCAGGCCAGACAACGTGTATTTATTTGTAGGTGCCGCATTGCCAAACACTCCGCAATCAATACCACCAATACCGGCACCAATTGCCGGAGAACCGGGTTTTAGCTGGTATTTGCCATCGGGTGAAGTGGAGGTAATAAACAAAGAAGGTTGATCCACAACCTGGTTGTTGTTGGCAGTACCCAATTGGTTTGTTGAGCTGGTGCTGATGTTGTTGGAGACAAGTGAACTTGCGGCACCATGATTGATTGATACAGCAGCAGCAGGCGTATTAAGGATATTATTTTTAAAGCTGCTGGCTAAAATATCAATCGCTGGTGTGCCGGTGTGTTCAAAAATATTATTGTTACATTCCTGAAAAGTACTTGCAGGGTTATAGTTTACAATTAATTGTCTTTGACAGATGTTATTATTGAATTTACAATTAGGGGGCAACCCGTCGACACTCTCTGTGATAATGCTGAAATTTCCAGTTGGGAAAAAATTTTCTTGTATAAATATGTCGTAAGATGGAAAACCACTAAGATTGATATAGTCATCAATTTGGCATCTTTTTATTGTTATATTATTTTGCTCGCTCACCGTAACCCCGCCATTCGTAAGATGAATACCAACTAATTTGGAACGGGAAGAATTGCTTGAGCGGGAGGTGCTTGATGTAAATCTGACAGAACGAATTTTTGCTTCCAGCATATTACTGGAAGTATTCGGATTGTACAATAAAAAATACCCCGGTCCAATAATAATAAGTTCTTTTGTAATATCAACAGCATCATAAACGTCAACAGCGCCCTCAACATGTATTGTATCACCAGCCAAAACAAAACTGGAATCATTGGGTTGCTTTAACTGTTTAAAAACCGGGTTACTTGCAGTTCCCCCAAAATTATCGCCCCACAATGTAGTACCGTTATAGTTAGAGAGAAGATTTACCCGCCAAATTTTTGCATGGGTTGGTTGTGTTATTGCAATGCTCAATAAAAGCATCAGCACGATTAGACAGTTTTCCTTTTTCATAACTGGTATTTATTGGTTTGATTGTTAGAAGTATTTTATTTGGTAAGGTAATCCCAAACAGACCTTGCCTTAACTGTGTAATCGCCCCGGTATTCGACAATTAATTTATCCTGGTTATTGGTAAAGGCTGCCAATATTTCTTCATTGAATTTGGAAGCTTCTGCTGTATTGGTTATGTTGCAGGTAGCGGTTTGCCCGCTGTTGATTTCTATAATGTTTGCATAAGCCAGTAACTTTTTTTCTTCCACCTGTTTGCCGGTATTAGGATTGGTTAGGTAAGTAACAGTTAAAATATGTACAGCATCGCCTACTTTCAATCCATTATCAGATCCACCCCAGATTTTAAATTTATCCAGGTATTCCTTTTTCTTTTTTGTGATGTTGGATACCATGCTCATGATCTTAAATTTTTGAGGCATATAAGCTCCGATATGCCTTCTTACCTGGTTATCAACAGACAAATAAGAATTCATCATGACTTCGGTTGAAGTTTTACCTTCTCCTTTGCCATTAATGATTTCGCTAAATTTTATTTCGCCTGATTGTACGTCAATGATCTTAAAAGACAAACTTATCTCTGCGTATTTATCACCAGTATATTGCTGCCCGCTGCCAACAACATTGCCCTGTGATACACTTACAATATGTCCTGTAACAATAATCTTTGCACCAAACTTGGTAGCCTTATTTACCAATTCGTTGGCATTGGCTTCTTTAAATTTTTCTTCTTCTTTTATTAAACCGAAGCGGCTTCTTTCTACAACGGTAAACCTTCCCGAACGTACAAAACCAGCTTCTACTGCATTGCCCATACCAACAGCATAGTCGTAACTATAATCCCTGGAAGTTGTAAAATGGTAGATGGCTACCACATCTTTATCAGCATTGCCCGCTTTATTATTTGCCGTTGTTGTGCCGACAGACACCGGTTCAACAATTTTTTCATTGGATGTTGGTTTTGTTATTGCTGTAGTTTTTTTGCCGG
>CAXTPJ010000003.1:0-20168 GCA_964245855.1 uncultured Ferruginibacter sp.
ATCAAAAAATGATGCTGGGAACCGGTGTGCAATACCTTCAGCTAAAAGAAAGCATTTGCATAACCGGCACAGAGAGCAGCACCACCAGCAGTGTTGTTAACCGCCTTGTAAATGGCAGCAACGGCCCATTATTGGTACCAGATACCATACAAACTTATGCCAACGGAACAAGGCAAATCAATGCGCTGAATACGTATCGCTTATTCAGCATCCCGGTATTTGTACAGTACGATATGCTTCAACACCATAACTGGAACATTGGCATAACAGGAGGCTTATATGTCAATATTATCAACCGGTATAAAAATGAGATCAATGAAAACTCCACAGCACAATTAATTTCCAATCCTGTCAATAACAATCAAGCAAATGTTGGGGTGGATCTGTACGCAGGTATAAGATTCAGCAAACTATTGGGCAACAGGGTTTCACTGTTTGCCATGCCCGGCGTTCGCTACAATCTCAGTAACTATGCCATCAAAGGCAGTCTGGTTAATAAGCACATTCACCAGGCAGGGTTGCAGGTAGGTGCTTCTTTTAAAGTAAAGTGACTAACAAACGAATCTATATGAAACGAATTTTTACTCTATTATTTTTGATAATTAGCTTCTCCAGCCAGGCCCAAATTGTAAATATACCTGATGCCAATTTCAAAAACTTCATTATTGACAATGGTGTAGACGTCAACAATGATGGGGAAATTCAAAATAGTGAAGCGGAATTAGTAACCCAGCTTCATTCAAATTTCAATGCAGGAAATACCAGCCAAATAAATGACTATACAGGTATCAGTTCCTTTTTAAATTTAAGAAAGTTGCTTATAACGCCTATTGGCTACCGCTGGGCAGGCCATGCAGACCTTAGCGGGCTAACATTTCTTGACACAATTGAAATGCAGGATGCACTGGTAGAATCTTTAGACTTAACAGGTTGTACGGGTTTGAAAAGAATTAATTTTCTTGATAATGGCAGGCTTGCATCGCTCAATATATCTAACTGCGTTAACCTTGAAACACTAAGTTGTGTAAACAGTTATAACATGACTACCTTAATGCTAGCTAGTCATAAAAAATTGGTTTCAGTCAACCTTGATTTATGTTATCGCTTATCCGGCAACTTAGATTTCACTCAATGTGATAGCCTGGAATCAATTCGGATAGATGAAATAACAGAGCTACAAACACTTAATATCAGTGGCTTAAAAAAGATTAAACAGGTTAATAAAATAGCCCGCATTCAAAATTTAATAGCTGCTAACTGTACGGGGTTAATTACAGTAAGTACCCGGGATATGAGTGCATCAGGCATTTTTAATCTTTTAGATTTATCCGGGTGCACCAGCCTGGAAACACTTACAATTAATGACGCCGGGCTTTTATATCCGCTGGATTTAAGCGCAAGCACACGTTTAAAAAATCTTAAACTTACACATAATACTACTCCCGCCATCAATATAAAAAATGGCAGTTCGCTTAGTACTTTTCTGATCGATAATTATAACAATGGATTAAATAATCCGATACTGGTAAATATTTGTGCAGATGATTTTGAAGTAGATTCACTGCGCAATATTCTGCTGCGGTCGCCGCATGCCACTTTCACTCCTGTTAATATAAGCGCTTATTGTTCTTTCTTCCCTGGAGGCAAATACAACACAATTAAAGGCACAGCAAGACTTGATTTGAATAATGATGGCTGCAACGTTACAGACCGTGGGTTACAACAGGTACCAATAAAAATTAAGGATAATGCCGGGAATACTACCATCCGCTACACCGCAGCGGGTGGGGATTATGCTCATTATCCATACAAAGGCATTTTTACAATTACTCCATTTTTTCCTTATCCTTATTTTAATATCAATCCAATAGCTTCTACTGTTAGTTTTGATACTGCCAACAGCCTGCAAAATATCAGTAACTTTTGTATCACGCCCAACGGCACCTACAACGATCTCGAAATTTCATTTCTTCCAACCTGGCCTCCAGCAAGGCCCGGCTTCGATGCTGCCTACACTTTGCTGTATAAAAACCGTGGCACTACTACCCTCTCTGGCAACGTGCAGGTAAATTTTGATAACAGTAAAATGAGTTTTGTTACCGCTTCATCACCTGTTATCTCGCAAAGCAACGGTCAATTAAGCTGGGCTTATAATAACCTGCAGCCGTTTGAAAGCAAAACAATCAATGTAACATTTAACCTGTTACCGCCACCGATTAATAACATTGGAGACACTATCAATTATTTAGCTTCCATTACTCCTTCGATAAATGATGAAACGCCGTTTGATAACAGTTTTATTTTACCGCAGCGGGTTATCGGTTCTTATGATCCAAATGATAAGCAATGCCTTGAAGGAAGCAAAATAGACATCAGTAAAATTGGTGATTACCTGCATTACCAAATCCGTTTTCAAAATGAAGGCACTGATACCGCTTTCAGTGTTGTAGTAACCGATACGTTATCTGACAGATACGACTGGAATACTTTTGAGCTCATCAGCAGCAGTCACCAGGTTGATGTAAAACTCAATAACAATAAACTGGAATTTTATTTTCAACACATTAACCTGCCTTACAAAGCAATCAACGAGCCAGCAAGCAATGGTTATGTGGCATTTAAAATAAAACCAAAACCAACTGTGGTGGTTGGCGATTCACTGAACAATACAGCGGCTATTTATTTTGATTTTAATGCCACGGTGATTACCAATAAAGCAACCACCATTGTTACCAATTCATCCACTCCATTACCCGTTAAACTGGAATACTTTTCCATTAGCAGCAGCAACAATAACAACTTATTAAACTGGAAAGCAAGCATTACCGGAACAGTAAATTTTGTCATTGAAAAAAGTGAGGATGGTATTCATTTTAACAGCGTTGGCAATATAACCGCTACCGCTTTACGCAGCCAGTTGCCCTTTAATTTTACAGACAACAATCCTGATCCAGGAAAAAACTATTACCGGTTGAAGATCACCGATGCAGCAGGCTTTTCTTTTTACAGCAAAGTATTGGTAGCAGGAAGTAGTAAATCCGGCATTGATATCATTGCTATCAGCAATGGAATTGTGTACTTCAATTCTGCAAAACAACAAAATGTTCAAATAAAGATCATCGCTGCCGATGGAAAATTAATTTATTCAAATAGCAGGATGATTACAGCAGGGAATGTACAAATGAATTTGCCAATGAAAAATATGGCAGGAGGAATTTATACTTTACTCATTAGTACTGTTTCAGGGGAAGTTGTTACGAAGAGATTTATAAAATAAAGAATTATTGAGATAGCGTTTACACCTTCAAAAAATGCAATCGCTATCTCAATTAAATTATTCTTTCTTCTTCTCAAACAATTCCTTCTTATCTACCACTTTCACCTTATCTTTTTCTTTCAGCGTTTTACTTACTTCATTGTAAGGGCCACTGATTACGGTTTCATCTCCTTTTAAACCTTCTGTAATTTCTATGTAATTTATATCCTGGATAGAAGTTTTTACTTTCATTTTCTTAATAGTAGATGTTGCACTGTCTAACACAAACACAATAACATCCAGTCCTTCTGAACCAGTGGTTGTTTTCACAGTTGCATCATCCGGCTGGTCAGGTTTTATATCCATTTTAGCGCTGTCTTCCCTTGTGGTAACGGCATTGATCGGCACACTTAAAACATTGCTGTGCCGTTTGGTTTGTATGTCTGCACTGGCGCTCATTCCCGGGCGAAAAGGAAAATTGCCTTTGCCCAACAGGTCGCTGTAACTTTCCGGCACCAGGCGAACATATACTTTGTAATTGGTAACATCCGTACTGGTATTGGCCAATGCAGTTTGCGTAGCAGCACCATTGTTACTGCTGGCTATTTGTGTAACAATGCCTTTAAATTTACGGTCGCTGTAAGCATCTACGGTAATGATGGCACTGTCGCCTAAATGAACTTTCGGCACATCGCTTTCACCAACATCAACCCTGATCTCAATTTTATTCATGTCAGCAATACGCAGCATTTCTGTGCCTGCCATCATGTTGCTTCCTACTACCCTTTCTCCTTTCTTTACACTTAACAAACTCACTACGCCATCCATAGGTGCCAGTACTGCGGTACGACTTAAATCTTTATTGGCTTTTGCCAGGCTGCTCTGCGCTGCCTGCACTGCTGCCTGTCCGCCACGGATACCCTGTTTGGCCGCATTAAAATTGGCTACCGCTGTTTTGTAGGCTGCATCGGCTACATAAAATTCATTGGCACTGATCACCTTTTCATCATACAATTGTTTTTGGCTTTTAAAACTTTTTTCGGCCTACTCCATATTGGCTTTTAATGCGTCTAATGCTGCCTGTGAGTTGGCTACCTGTGCCTGGCTTTGCGCTACACCACTGGATGCCTGGTCGGCCTGAATAGCGTAGATATCGCCGTAAATACGGGCTACTATCTGGCCTTTCTTTACACTGTCACCTTCCTGCACCGTTAGTTCTGTTATTTCCCCGCTGATATCCGGGCTAACTTTTACTTCTATCTCCGGATAAATTTTACCACTGGCATTTACTATCTCAATAATATTGCGGCGCTGTACCTTTTCAGCCGTTACTTTGGTGCCTTCATCTTTTCCGAATACACCGGCAAACTTTAGCCCGGTTAATACAACCAGCAATATGCCGACACTGATCAAAACCCATTTTACTGTTTTACTCATATTGCCTTTTTATAGTGAGGATAAACTTTTCTATTTGTTATAACTTATAATTTCAAACCCTGGCCTTTATAAAACTCCAGCACTTTCATCCTGAAAACATATTCATATTGAGCCAGCAACTGGTCTGTTTTTGCCCTGGTAAGATTGTTCTGATTGGTGATCAATTCAAACGTTCCAAGCAAACCAACCTCATTTCTTTTCTTCGCAAAATCGTAGGTTTTTTGTGATGCACTAACGGTGATAACGGAAGCATTGTATCGCTCTAAGGCACTTACTGCATTGGTGTATGCCTGGTAAATGTCCTGTTTCAACTGAAGATCTGCCGCCTGGACAATCAACTGTGCATTCTTTACATCCAGTTTGCTCCTGCTGTAAGCAGTTCTTGCAGCACCGCCATTGCTAAAGATGGGAACGTTAAGCGCTATGCCAAAATTCTGACGGAAATTATTATTGAGCTGACCACCATACCCCTGCCACAATTCACCGAATGATTTATTGGATTGGGTAACATTTACCAGCGGTTGTTGCACCGGGATAAAATCTGTGCCTACCTGCACTACTGAAGTTGGCACACCCGGAACAACCGGGGAGTAGCCAACAAAATTAAACCCGGTAACTTTTTTAAAAGGGTTGGCAAAGTTGGTCCCTAACCCAACAAAAGCAGATATGGATGGGTACATACCTGCTTTGGCCACTTTCACGTATGTTTCTAAAGACTGCAACCTTAACTGGTTAACCTTTTGAGCAGGCTGGTTTTTAATGGCCATGTTGAACACATAATCCGGCTGAAGGTCTGCTACACTTTCCACAGGAATTTTATCTACCGGCGGCACATCAATTTCAAATGGAGTTGCAGCATCCATGCTCAGCAATGCTTTCAGTTGCAGCAAACTTAAGGCAGCCGTAGCTTTTGCATTGATGATTGCGGTGCTGTCCCTTGCCAACTGTGCTTCCAGTTCTACCGCATTCAATTCCGGTAATGCACCAGCCTCCACCCTTTTACGGGTAGCTTCCAACTGGCTTTTGGTTTGTAGGAATTGTACTTCAGAAATACCAATCTGTTCTTTATTGAGCAAGGCCTGTAAAAAAGAAGTGGCTACCTGCAAAGCAACATCGTTCCTCGATTTTTCAACTCCTGCCAAAGATGCCTGCGCCTCATATTTTGAAGCCAGCATATTATTTTTTACCCGGTGCCAGTTGTACACCATCACATCTGCATTCAAATTAAAACCCTGGAAAAGCAATTGGGTAGTAGTAAACTGGTTGGTGGTTGGGTCCACAGATCGGCCAAACTGGAGGCCGGTATTGTTGGTAAAACTTGCATTGGGAAATACGGAGTTTTTGGCCTGTTGCTGGTTGAGTGTTGCTATAGAAGCCTGCACTTCCTGCTGTTTGATGCTGATATTATTTTGCCAGGCATATTCTACGCAGCGAAGTAAACTCCATTTCTCCTGCGCTGCAGCAGTTTGAAAAAAGCCCCCCACAAGCAATATGGTATAGATAATGTAACGCATCAAACAAAAATAAAACATCCTTTCGTATCAGGAAATTTCAATTTATAAATGGTAAACCAGTATGGTTTGCAGTTAGAGATAAATGTAATCGTTATAATTTTTAAACAAAAAGAATTGCCTTCCCGGCGAAAATGCAAACTACTTCATCAGCAATTACAGCTATGATTTACTTTACTATTTTATAGACGATTGTATACAGATCGATCGTTTGCCTAATCAATCCTAAACTTCTAAACCTTCTAAACACTAAACGATCCATCATTTCAACAACAGCACCGTTCCTTTTTTCACCATTTCTACTCCACGGAAAGTAGTGCCGATGGCGATCCATACATACGCACCAGAGTTTTGCAACTTGCCTTGGAAGGTTCCATCCCAGCCCTGGTTGGAGTTATTGGTAGAAAATACAATTTCGCCATTGCGATTATACACAGTAAACCTTTTCAGTTTTGCTATACCCACCGGGTGCGCCCTTAATAAGTCATTTGTTCCATTTCCATCCGGTGTAAAAGCATTTGGTACGTAAATCTCCGGCCCGTTGAAAATGCGTATCAGCACCTGGTCGTAACTATCGCAACCGGAAGGCGAATAAGCCCTTAATGTGTACAACTGGTTGGTTGTATTGGTAGCAACCGGGTTGGCAATGGTGGCGTTGCTTAAACCAGCCGCCGGTAACCATTCATAACTTACACCACCGGTTGCCTGTAGCTGAATTGGCTGGCCCGGTGCTGCAATAATGGTATCTGCACCGGCCGATGCGTTGGTACCATAAATCACCACATTGCTATCTATTAAATTGGCGCAGCCGCTGTTGGATAATAATGATAACTGAACATGATAAGTACCGGTATCGGTGTAAATATGCTGAGTGTCTTTTACTGCTGCAGTGGCGCCATCTCCAAAATCCCATTGCCAGCTTTGTATGTTATTGCCTGATAAATCAATGACCCCGAAGTTAGTCGGCGTACTGGTACAGGTGCCGGTGATACTTATTTGTGCAAGTGGTATAGGGTTAACATTTATGTTGATGGTACCAGGTGTTCCGGCACAGCCATTTTCATTATAAGCTATCAATTGTACAGCATGGTTACCGGCTGTAATATTAAGCAACGGGTTTTTATCAGTGCTAACCGGGCGATTATCTACCAGCCATTGCCAGCTTTTAACAGTTCCTAAGTTAACAGTAGAAGAATCAGAAAACTGTACTGCCTGCCCTTCGCATAGCGGCGTTATATATCCAAATTTTGCTACAGCACTGGACGGTATCAAAATGGCTTTATTCAAAGTATCAGACAAACAGCCATTGGTATTTTTCGCCACTAATTGAACATTGATATTACCTGAAGTTGAATAAGTACCTATAGGATTTCTAGTCGTTGCGTTGTTGCCGTTACCCAAATTCCACCACCATCCATTAACCGCCGTACCATCAGTTGTGTAAGATGAATCAGTAAAATTGATAGAAACAGGTGAACAACCGGCAGGAGTAAAATTAAAATACGCAACAGGTATTGATAAGATATTAATGGAGGTGGTTTTTGTATTCACACATCCTTTATCAGAAACCACCGTTTGCGTAATGGAATAATTTTTTGCCGTATCGAATACTGCCGTTGGATTGGGCAGCGATGATTGCTGGCCATTTCCAAAAGTATAATTTACCGAACCAACCGATCCCGGGGTTACCGTTGAAATATCCCTTAACTGCACTACCGATTTTTGGCACAATGTGCCGGCAACGCTAAAATTTGCCGCCGGTGTTGGATATACCTGGAAGTTCCTCGTAATAACCGGCGACTCACACCCTTCTAATGATTTCACTTTTAAAGTGATCAACTTAACACCATTGGTAGTGTACACCGGCGATGGATTTTGCAGGGAAGAAGTACCGGCACTACCCAGGTCCCAGGTCCATTCATTGATGGTGCCAACCGCCGTTGTTGACTGGTCGGTGAATTGTAAAGCAATGTTGGCACAACTATCGGCCACACTAAAATCAGCGACCGGTATGCTTCCTACTCTTAATGTTTGTGTATTTACTTCTATGCAGCCATCTGCACCGATAACCCTTTGTGTAATGGTATAATCGCCGGCTGCTGCATACGTATGCACCGGGTTTTGGTTAACAGAATCTACCGGGCTGCCATCCCCAAAATCCCAGTATCTTTTTTGCACCGGTGAAAATGAAACGGTTGAATCATAAAAAGTAATGGGTTCGTTCAGGCATCTTTTCTGCGCCGGCAGCAATTTAAAACCGGGCGATAAAGCGGTGCAAAAACGCTGCACATTGTTTTCGCCGCCCGTGCTGCCGGTAAAGCCCCAAAATACATTAGGGTCACCGCCAAATACATCGGTAATAAAATCTTTGGTGGCACTCACCCGCAACACACCATCTACATAAGCGCTTAGTTGCCGGGTAGCGGCATCCCACTGCACCCGCAGGCTGTGGAACCGGCAATCTTCTACATCACTGCTTCCTGCCAGTATGGATACCGGACCGGCAATATTTGCTGCCGAATTGTGATCAATGTCTCCGTTCAATTGAATGGCAATATGATCTTCCGGTGGGTCGTTGTCCTCTATATTTTGATACGTATCCATCGTAACCCCAACCGATGGCATAACACCGGAAAAACCCAGCCCACCTCCGGTGCTGCCTACACTGGTGCTGATGGGCTGCAATACAAATGCAATTCCATCAGCTCCACGGTCGGTACAACCGAGGTTGATATCAAAATTAAAATCGAAGGATTGGGTGAGGTTGATCTTGAAGTTGTTCCACACAGAACCGCTCTGGTTCAGTTGCGCCTGGGTGAGCGTATAACAATGGCAATCATCACGGGTGGTATTGCCATTCACAGTGTATTGAGCTTTCGATAGGCTGGCACACACAATGGCCATCAGTATTAAAAAAAAATGCTTCATTTTACACTTTCGGGTATTGTAAAATAGTCATAAAAAAGGCTATCCGTTTACAACAGATAGCCAGATAAATTTACTCATAACAAGCACTACCAACTTTTTTTGGCAACACCATTTTTTATTGCTTCCAAAGCATTTGCTTCACTCAGCATAGTGGTCATTTTGTTGCCTTTACCATCATGGCCCTGCGCCATGTAGCCACCACGAGCTGTTTTTGTTATCACTGCATCCTGCAAGGGAACATTTTTTTCCTTTGTTTTCATGCAATAGGCTGTTAACATGTTTGACATTTTTTTTGAATTTATGGTTAGTAATTAATGGGTGAAGTAGTAAACTTCAAGCTACAAGCTACAAATATTATTGGTTTTAGCAAAATAACCCCATTTTAACGCCGCCTGCGTTAGCGCCACCCATGCGGCAACCATTGTACCAAAAATGAGTGCCTGACAACATTGCTTAATAATAACCAATAAAAAATGAGCCCCCGAAACCGGAAGCCCATGCCCATATACAAAAACTAAATGCTGCTGTTGTTTAGTTATACCCCGCTACATTTATGATAGAGGTAAAAGGTTCTGCCAATACCGGCTGCTTTTCTTTTTCTATAACCGGTTGTGTGGTTTTACAGCAATACTTGCCGGCAACCCTGCAGGCCAGTTCTTTTTGGTGAATGGCGTACAGCGATTTGGCCAGCAAAAGACAAATGGTTACGACAATGATCAAAGACTGTTTCATAACTGCAGATTTATAATATCAAAAGTAATTCCGCTTTGCCGCAGCCACAACCGCATAAATATGTGTTTATTCGCTTGTGAAGATTTTTATTTTGTAACCAGCATCTGTAACACTGGTCATCATCGTTGCGTCGCACACTTTTGCTATTGATTCTTTACGCAGCTTTAGCTTTATTAAAATCAAAATCACTTTCTATACATAAAAATCCCGGTTCCATTACGAACCGGGCATATTCAACACAGGCTTTACTTTACTTTTTAAACGATCTTATCCTTAAACGCTTTCGCCACTGCCTCACTCTTGCTGTTTACATGCAGCTTTTCATATATTTTTTTAATGTGGCTCCGCACTGTATCAATGGCAATGAACATTTCGCCGGCGATCATTTTATAACTGTAGCCCTCTACCAGTAATTGCAGCACCTGTTTCTCCCGGTCAGATAAATTATAGTCTTCCCCTTTTTCATTGTTCATAGAAGAAAACATTTTCAATACCTGCGTGGCAACCGACGCCGTCATGGGTGCGCCGCCACTTTGGGCTTCGGCAATATATTCCAGCAATTTGCCGGGCGGTGTCTTTTTCAAGATATACCCATTGGCACCATTGCTGATGGCCTGGAACACATTGCGGTTATCATCAAACACTGTCAGCATCAAAATCTTTACTTCATTATCAAACTCCCGTATCTTTTTTAAACCTTCTAAACCATTTACACCGGGCATATCAATGTCCATCAATATCACATCGGGTTTAAATGCCTGCACTTCATCCACCACATTGCTGCAGTTTTTAAAAGCCGACAATACATCAAACCCATCCGACCCGCTGATCAGCATGGTGAGCCCTTCTCTTAGTTGCGGGTTATCTTCATAAATCAATACCTTAATCATTGGCAAAATTTTATGTTGTAAAAGTATAGTGCTGCTGTTAAAAGAACAACCGCATAAATATGTAAAAATGGTTAACCATTTTTTTTATAACCGTTGACTATAGATGACAATGATGCCATAAAAAACCGCAGCACAAGAGTGCGACGCCACTGAAGTTCAATTATAATACTAAAGCCCGGAACATAATCCAATTGTATCTTTAAAACCCTCTTCCACCCGTAGCAACCCGGTAAATTTTGGGTGCTATTTGCCTTAATGCAGCGCCGGTAAGCATACAGACAAACAATACCAGCGCAGGAGCTAAAATATATACAATCAACCGGTGGTTGGGTAATTGACCCATGTAGTGGTACATCAACAATGTTACGTATTCAATCAGCGGCACATGCATACCATAAATTACAAATGAAAAAGCAGTGGCCCACATAAACCATTTTTGCTGCATGCACCATTTCACCACCGGATCGGCGCCAAACCAAACCGCCAGCAAACCGGCAATTACCGTGGCTGCATATAAAATTACCAGTACCCAGGTTGTGAGCAGTGTGCTTTCCAGTTCAAACGCCATAAAGGTTTTAATAACGGCAAAGCCAACAAAGCAAACCCACGAAAGGTAATGGCTGAACCAAACCGGTTTTCTATCAATGGGATAATTGGTTTTTTGCAACCAAACGCCGAAAGTAAAGAACAGCAGCCCCTGGCCTTCGAAGAAAAAAATATTGAAAAACGTTACCCAAAAAACAAAAGCAAGACTGAAAAATATCAACGGATATTTTACTACTGCCCATTTGAATAATGGATAAGCGATGTTGTATAAAAACAAAGACCGCACAAACCATAACTGAAATGAAACGGGCCGTACCAGCCAACGATACAACACGCCGCCCCAGCCAATTTCGCTGTAGGGCCGGTAATCATTCAACTGGTCCATTTGTGAATCGGCTACTGCCTTGGCCGTTACCGGATGTTGCTGCCACAGCCAGGTGATTAATAATCCAACTGCACTCCAGATTAAAAAAGGTATCATCAAAGTGATGAACCTTTTTTTGACGGTAGCAAAATAAGGCTTGTGGTCCTGCAAAGCAAAGATGTAGCCTGATATAATGAACAGCAATGGAATGCGAAAACGCAACAGCCCATTGGCCAAAAAGAATTCAATAAAAGTGGTAAAAGTCAATGGCTCATCTACCAGCGAAAAAGATTGCAGGTAACCATTTTTTAAATTGTAGCCGTGTACAAATAGCAGCAACGCTATGCAGACAAAAGAATAAAACCTGAATTTCTGGCTGAGAAAACGGTTCATTTGCTGGTTTGTTTGTTATAAATGTTGTTTAGTTATGCTACCGGAATGGTTAGTTTAATGATTGTTCCTTCACCTTCTTTTGATTTGATCTGCAGGTTGCCTTGTAATGCCTCTGCCCTTTTACGCATATTGCCAAGACCGTTGCCTTCTTCTACTGCTGTTACATTAAAACCTTTACCACTATCCTGCACCGTTAGTACCAGTTTTTTGTTTTCCGGTTTTATGGAAATATCCATGGCAGATGCTTTTGAATATTTTGCTGCATTGTTCACTGCTTCTTTAAAAATTAAAAACAGGTCACGCCTTGCCTGCATGTTCAGCTTAACATCAAACAGCGCTTCATCTGCAAAAAATTTCAGTTCAATGTCTTTTGATTCCAGCACATTGGTTGCAAATTCCCGCATGCGGGCAATGATCTTTTGCATACTGTCGTTGCTGGGTTTAATGCTCCACACAATGTCGTCCATTGCTTCCATCATGCGCTGGCTGTTATCTGTTATTTTTGACAGGTATTCATTGGCCTTTACTGCATCAGTATTGATCTTGCTCTTTGCCATCGAACTTAAAATATTAATCGTACTTAATGTGCTGCCCATGTCATCATGCAGGTCACGGGCAACATTGGTGCGTATTTTTTCTACTGCCAATAATCTTTTTACCCGTAAACTATGGACTACATAAATGATGAGTGCAATTATAAAAAGGCAAACACAGGTAAACCATTTGGTACGCCAAAAAGGTGGCTTAATGTAAATGTTCATCTGCGTAATATTGATTGAACGCAAGCCTTCCAGGTTTTCGCAATACACTTTAAAAATATATTTACCCGGCGGTATTTGAGAATAGTTTACAGATAAAGAACGGTCGGCCTTTATCCACTCATCATCCAGCCCTTCCATTTTATAATAGTAGGTCAATTTATCCCGCTGCATAAAACTCAGTGAGGTAAAATATATGCTGATGGAATTTTGATCGCTTTTTAATTTGATCTGTGGAAGGGCAAGCAACGAATCAACCGGCTGGTAATCGTTGAACAGTTTAAAATCAGTGATGGTTACATCGGGTGGTGCCGCAGTATTGGAAAACACATTGGGATGAAACATGATCATTGCATTGCTGCCACCAAACATGATATAACCCTGCCGGCATTGAAAATCGGCAATGTTCGTTTTTTCTCCCAGTACAATGCCATCCCTTCTTCCATAAGAAGTAATGCGGTTGTTAGATGGATTATAGCGGCACAACCCGTTGGAAGTGATGATCCAGAGATAACCATTTTTATCCATCCTTAACCGCATCACACTGTTGGATGGAAGGCCATCTTCGTAGGTTAATTTTCTTACTTCGCCTGTATATTTATTAATAAAGTTTAAAGCACCGGCGCCAAATACAATGATGCTGTCGTTCAACTGTTCAATGTCGTAACCGGTATTGGTGTACAAATCATTTTTTCCGCTGCTGCCAACAAAATGCTGCAGTATGCTGCCTTCATCGGGATCAATTACATACAGTCCTTTTTCATGCGTGGCCACCCATAAAATACCTTTGGTATCGATGAGGATTTTATAGATGATGGTACCAAAATTCTGCACTTCGGTAAATATGCCCGCTTCCCATTTGATCAATCTTCCGCCTTGTGTACCGATCCAGATAATTCCATTTTTATCTTCCGTTATGTGCCGGATAGTAGCGCCATGTAAAGCCGGTGGCTGCAGGTACTCTGTTGTTTTCTTTTCAGGATTATGTATCAGCAATATACCATCATTGCAACCGATCCAGATGTTGCCCGTTGCGGCCTGGCGGCACATGGTCCACACCAGTTTAGCATCGTTTTTTGCAACGGCTGTCCAGTTAGCAGGTGGCGGCGTGTTATAAACATAGTTGTCTATTTTTTTTAATTGACGGTCCAATGTTTTAATGCCTTCGCCCCAGGAGGTAAACCAAAAATCGCCGTTGGGTAATTCTAAAATATCGGTTATCTCGGTAGCACTTTTTTTATTGCCAAACAAAATATTGATCACCGAAAAAGTGCCGGTAACCGCCGATGTAAAATATAAACCATTGTTGGTGGCGATCCAGATGCTGCCATCTTTGTCATCCATCACCTGGTAAATATTTTCGTAGGTGATGCCTATCTGCCCGGATTCTATATCGCTGTTGATGTAATTGAACTGCTGCTTTTCTTTATCATAATTAAACAACACACCGAGGCCATATACCCACATATCGCCAATTGTTGTTTCATAAAAACTATGATACTCTGTATAGCCAACCGGCCCCTGGTTTAAGCCGATGGTGTCTTTGGTGAGATAATTACCGGCATTGTCAACACAAAATTTATACTGGCCACCTTTGCCCCACGAAGGCCAGCCGGTTATCCAGGTTCTCCTTTTTTTATCAATGTAAATGTTGGAGATACGATCCTGCACCTGTTCATTATTCAGCAACGCAATTTGCTGCGGGTTAAAGTTGCGGTACCAGGTTTGTTTGCTGGCCCGGTCATACACACAAAGGCCGCTGTCGCAGGCAAACCAAACTTGTCTTTTTCTAATGTCTTCAAATGTACTTTTAAGCCCTGTTGTCCAACCGTTGGGTAAATTAAAATGATCATCATCTACAAAAGCCTGCCGGATATAATCGAACCTCATCAACCCTGTTCTTAAGACATTCAGGTACACTGTACCGGTTTCATCCTTCCAGGCATTAAATTCTGCACGGGCAGTTATTTCGTGGGTTGATTTTAAAGTTATTTTCTTATAAATAAATTTCACCGGATCAAAGAGTCCAAACTCCCTGGTATTGTGCATCACCAATAATAATTGCCCGCTGTCAGTTGGTATAATCTGAGAAATAGCTGTTGCCGGAATTGGGTCGCTGCCGGGCTTGTGTGTAATAAAGCGAATGAATTTACTACCATCAAAACGCTGCAGCCCGTTGGCGGTACCTACCCATATAAATCCTTTTTTATCCTGGTAAATACTCTGCACCACGTTGCTGGAAAGGCCAATGCCATCTTCGGTACTGATGCGGTTAAATGCAAAGCCCTGCTGGGCATACAATTGCCGGCCGAACAATATCGATAATAAAAGAAGTAATGGTTGTTTCATTTTGGCCTTACAAATCTATACAAATGAGTTTCTTTTAAAACATTTTTCAGGCTAAACCACATCTTTATGTGGTGTACATTTTCGATTCAGTTTGACTTTTACCGGGGATGAATGGTTGTATTGACTTACAGATTGAATTAGGCCTGGAATTATATATTACATTGACAATTTTCTGCCCTCATTTTCACACACTCATGCTATAGAAAAGATTTTACAAACCATGCATTTTTGTATCGTTAAACAAACATCATAACCGTTGTAAAACAACAAAAAAGTAAAGTCATGAAAAAAATCATTTCGATGGTAGCTGCCACCATCATCACAGCAGGAACAACAGCTTTTGCTACTGAACAAAAATCAGATCCAGCAACCAGTCAAAAAACAAATTATGAATTGGCTTTCACCCGTATGGTGGTGGAAAATGACATCACAATTGTACTGGTAGAAAGCCCGGAAACAATGATGGAATTTACCGGCGCAGATGCAGACATTGCAAAAGTGGACTGGAAAATTAAAAACGGTGAACTCAGGATCAAAAGCCGTAAAGGTTCTTTAAAAGGCAAGGTAACATTGACCATTACTGTAAGCCAGTTAAAAGAACTCTACATCAAAGGTGAGTCGTCTATTAAATCGGCAGGATATTTAAACTCCTGCTCCTTAAAAGTTACGATTGATGAAGGTTGCCGGCTTGCCTTAAAAAATAATGGCAATATACAAATCGTTGCGAGGCGTGATATTGAATTGGAAGTGGAACATTCTGTTGGCAATGTAACTTTTGGATAAACGAACAGTGTTTTGGTAAACAACAAGGGTCATACTAATGTGTGGCCCTTCATTTTTAAATTCAACAAAATGGCAAGGTTATTTTTTCAATTTATGGACCAGGTTTTCCTCTTGCTTATTCAACTGGAAGGTGGCGATGAACTGGCTGGTACAAATAAAAACAGCTTCTGAAATTCAGAAGCTGTTTTACTATAAAGTCATTTGCTTATACGTCTATCTTGGCGTACTTGGCATGCGTTTCAATGAACTCCCTTCTTGGCGGAACTTCATCTCCCATCAGCATACTAAAAATACGGTCTGCTTCTGCAGCGCTTTCAATGGTAACCTGTTTTAACGTACGGGTCAATGGGTTCATGGTGGTTTCCCATAACTGTTCTGCGTTCATTTCTCCCAAACCTTTATAACGCTGGGTAGTTACGCTTTCATCTTTTCCTTGTCCGTACAAAGCGATCAGCGCTTTTCTTTCGGCATCGGTCCAGGCATAATCCTGGTCTTTTCCTTTTTTTACCAGGTACAATGGCGGTTGTGCAATATAAACAAAGCCTTGCTCAACCAATGCCTGCATGTAACGGAAAATGAAAGTCAGTATCAACGTTGCAATGTGGCTTCCATCCACATCCGCATCCGTCATAATGATTAATTTGTGGTAACGCAGTTTAGAAGTATCCAAAGCTTTGGGATCTTCCGGTGTACCGATCTTAACACCCAATGCGGTGAACATATTCCGGATTTCCTCATTGTCGTAGATCTTATGCTCCATGGCTTTTTCTACGTTCAGGATTTTACCCCTCAACGGAAGGATGGCCTGGTAACTTCTATCCCTTCCTTGTTTGGCCGTTCCACCTGCCGAGTCCCCTTCCACGAGGTACAACTCACAACGGTTTGGATCCTTATCGCTGCAATCAGCCAGTTTACCGGGTAAGCCGCCGCCGGTTAGTACACTTTTACGTTGCACCATATCGCGGGCTTTTTTGGCTGCTGCCCTGGCCTGTGCCGCCAATATTACTTTTTGAATGATCGTCTTGGCATCTTTCGGATTTTCTTCCAGGTAAGCAACCAGTACACGGCTTAAGGTGCTGTCAACAACACCGGATACTTCACTGTTACCCAATTTGGTTTTTGTCTGTCCTTCAAACTGTGGTTCCGGAACTTTTACTGAAATGATTGCACTTAATCCTTCCCTGAAATCATCGCCTTCAATTTCTACTTTGGCTTTTTCAAACATGCCCTCTTTTTCACCATAGCTTTTAAAAACCCTGGTGATAGCCCGGCGGAAACCAGCCACATGCGTTCCCCCTTCAATGGTATTGATATTATTTACATAACTGAACAAATGCTCCTGGTAACCGGTATTGTACATCATGGCAACTTCAACAGCAACATTGGATGCTGCATCATGGCCATCACAATAAATTACGGTTGGCAGCAAAGACTGGCGGTTGGCATTTTTATCCAGCATTTCTACAAATTCGGTGATACCACCTTCGCTGTAAAAAGTTTTGGTATATGTGGAGCCATCTTCTTCCTTTTCCCTGAGATCATTTAAAACGATGGTGATCTTACGGTTCAGGAACGCCAGTTCCCTTAAACGCCCTTCTAAAATATCTTTATTATAAATCCCTGTTGTAAAAATGCTCAGATCGGGCCAGAAATGCACCCTGGTGCCGGTATGATCGCTGGTGCCGATTTCCCTTACAGGATATTGCGGGATACCGATGGCATATTCCTGTTCAAATTTTTTGTTTTCCCTGTTTACCGTTACATGCAGTTTAGTACTCAATGCATTTACGCAGCTTACGCCTACACCATGCAAACCGCCGGATACTTTGTATGTGTCTTTATCGAATTTACCGCCGGCGTGCAGTACGGTCATTACAATTTCCAGTGCCGATACTTTTTCTTTGGTGGTAATGCCGGTTGGGATACCACGGCCATCATCCTGTACGCTGATGGAATTATCTTCATGGATGGTAACGGTGATATTTTTGCAATAACCGGCCAATGCTTCATCGATCGAGTTATCAACTACTTCATATACCAAATGGTGCAGCCCTTTTACGCCGATATCGCCGATATACATGGCCGGGCGTTTACGAACTGCTTCTAAACCTTCTAAAACCTGGATGCTGTCTGCTCCATAATTTCCATTAGCTGAGGGGATTTCTACTGGTACTTGTTCTTCAATTGCTGTACTCATAAATGTGGGCAAATTCTCTTTATTTTTTTTGAAATCTGTATTCGTGCAAATATAAGCAAATTAAAGGCTTTGGGCTGTTTTATATTGATTGCAAAAGCGGGATTTTTTACAGCTATTTTCCACAGTTTCAACCGTCATGAAATGGTAAAATTTACCCTGCGTGGTAAAGCTTGTGTTTATGTAAGCATGTTGCCGTATCTTTGCATCGAAGTTTATCAATGAATCGAAATACATCAATACTAAATATCAGCCAAAAGCAAGCCCTGGTTTTCAACGAACTGGATGTTTTGCATGATGTTGAACGGTTTGTTCCCGGTTCGGTTCATTACACTATCAAACGCTACCAAAAGGCTGATACCTGGAATATGGATGATACCGGGATGCTGGTGTACCATTACGAAAAGAACAATCCAACCGAAAATTATCTTGAACTGAGGTTTTGCATCAGCGGGAATGTGTATTGCCGCCAGAAACAGACCGAATGCGATTTTTGCAAATTCAACGCTTCTAAAAGCTGTGTTGAAAAAGTGGAAAGTGTAGATGTATTGAGTTTCAATTTCAAACCTTCGTATCTAACCCAGTTTATAAAAGGCAAGAAGCAGCGGAACGTTACCGACGAAGTGCTGGCTTTTACCCATACTTCTTCCTTTTCCAAACTGCTGCCTTTGTGCGGTAAAACAAGGATGGCGATTGAAGCATTGCTGAACCATACCTATACAGATACGTTAGAAAATATTTTCATCAATGCCCAAACGCAGATCCTGTTGCTGTACAGCATGGATTGTATGCTGGGCGAAAAAGAAGAGGAAGTATTTACCTGTAAGTTTTTGGCCAACGAAGCCGACAGGGAAAAGATCATCAAAGCAAGGGAAGTTTTATTACAGCATATCGGCGAACCGCTTACCATTAAAGAACTCAGCCGTAAGGTTGCCATTAATGAATGTTACCTTAAAAAAGGTTTCAAAGAATTATTCGGTACCACCATTTTCGATTTTTACCAGAGCCAGCGTATGGAACATGCCAAATACCTTTTATATGATAAAGGCCTGAGCGTAACCGAAGTTTCTTCCCTGCTGGGCTACTCTTCTATCTCCCACTTCAGCACTGCTTTTAAAAAGCACACCGGCATCAAGCCTTGTGAATTGCTGTTACGTTAAGGATTGTTTTTCTTGCTTTTAGCTCCATTTTCTGTTCAAAAAGATCAGAATTTATTGACTTACAACTAACATTAAAAAATCATTATCTTCGCCCATTAACTATCTCACTCAATAATGTATGGTTAACGAGAGGATATAACAAACAATTGTGAACCGTTTTAAAACAAACAAATTCAATGGAGCCAAGTATAATTTCCATCATCGTAGGTGTTGTTGCCATAGGAATTGGCATCGCACTGGGTAAAGTGATTTTCGCCAAGAACACGAAACAACAAATAGAAGACGCTGAATCTCATGCGCAAACTATTTTAAAAGAAGCTGAATTAAGGGCTGAAACGCTGAAAAAAGAGAAAGAGCTGGAAGCGAAAGAAAAGTTTGTCCAAATGAAAAGCACGCATGACAAAGAAGTAATGCAGCGCAACCAAAAATTAGTTGATTCGGAAAACAAGATCAGGCAGAAAGAACAGAGTATCAATCAAAAAGAAACCAATCTTGATAAACAGGTAAAAGAAAACGAGGCTATTAAAGAAACCCTGAACCGACAGATTGAAGTAGTTAATACCAAACGTACCGAACTGGAAAAACACCAGGAAGAACATATCCGCAGGCTGGAAAAAGTAGCCGGCTTAACCGCTGAAGATGCCAAAGCCCAATTAATTGAAGGCCTGAAACAGGAAGCCCATACCAAAGCAATTGCTATTCAGCAGGAAATTATTGAAGAAGCCAAACAAAAGGCCGGTAAAGAAGCCCGTAAAATCGTTATTCAAACCATACAGCGTACTGCTGCAGAACAGGCCATTGAAAACTCCATTACCGTTTTTAACCTGGAAAGCGACGAAATTAAAGGTTCTATCATTGGCCGTGAAG
>CAXTPJ010000004.1:0-18718 GCA_964245855.1 uncultured Ferruginibacter sp.
GTTGCTGCAATCTTCAAAGTCAACTACGATGATGATCTTTGATGATATTCACTGGAGCGAAGAAATGGAAGCGGCGTGGTCAACCATTCAGCAGCATCCTTCGGTAACGTTGACGATCGATCTTTTTTTTATCGGCCTCGTTTTTATTAATCCTGATTTTAAAGTGAAGCAACATTTTGTGATCCGGTTTTAAATGACTTTGAAGTTGTAAAAAACAGATGCCATGAAAAACTATTGTACAAGTGAGTGACACAACGATGCTGATTAAAGTTCCTCAAGCTGGTAACAAAATAAAATCCTTCACTTAGATAATTGCAACATTTACAGCAATACCATTAATGTAAAATAATAAAACGGCTGGTGGTGTTCGGATTTAATTTCAGTATCTTACGGGTAATTCAATTTACGTATGACGATTGGCGTTTTAAAAGAACCATCCCCTGAAACAAGAGTATCGCTGCTGCCGGAACACCTGGCAACATTGCAAAAATGGAATGTGGACGTACTCATAGAAACCAATGCCGGTGCCAATGCATTTGCCAGCGATGAAAAATATACAACCGCCGGCGCTACCGTTTCAAACAAAGAAACAATCCTGCAATCAGCCGATGTTATTTTAAGTATCAATCCTCCGGCATCAACCGATCAATTTAAACCAGTCACCGTTTTATTGGGCGTTTATCAACCACTGTTTAACCAGCAATTAATTCAGTATTGGACCAACAACCAACTCACCATTTTTAGTATGGATATGCTGCCCCGAACCACCCGTGCACAAAGCATGGATGTATTGAGCAGCCAGGCCAACATAGGAGGATACAAAGCGGTGTTGACTGCAGCCAATTTGTTTCCCAAATATTTCCCCATGTTTATGACGGCAGCCGGAAGCATTCCCCCTGCCAAGGCTTTGATACTGGGCGCCGGCGTTGCAGGCTTGCAGGCCATTGCTACTGCTAAAAGATTGGGCGCTGTAGTAGAAGTGTTTGATACCCGGCCGGCTGTAAAGGAAGAAGTGATGAGCCTGGGTGCAAAATTTATTGAGGTGGAAGGCGCAGCCGATGCAAGCAAAGCCGGCGGTTATGCAGTAGAACAAAGTGAGGCATTTATGGAGCGGCAAAAAGCAAAAATTGCGGAGAGCGTTGCCAAGGCCGACATCATTATTACCACGGCACAGATACCCGGAAGAAAAGCGCCGGTATTGATTACAACGGAAATGGTCAGCGCCATGAAAAGTGGTTCTATTATTATTGACCTTGCAGCAGCAACCGGCGGCAATACCGAACTCACAAAAAATAATGATACCGTTAACTATCATGGCGTAAGCATTGTCGGTAATTCTTTTTTGCCTGCGACCATGCCAAGTGATGCCAGCAAATTGTATGGTAAAAACGTATTGAATTTTTTACAACTCATCATTGATAAAGAAGGAAAGCTGCAGTTGAATTTTGAAGATGATTTGGTGAAAGGGGCCTGTATTGCACACAACGGAAACATTACGAATGAAAGGGTTCAGCAACTGATTAAACAATAAAAAACTAACCACCCCGACAGCGGTTGCAAACCCTGTCGTCGGTTGGACTAATCGAATTAATAAATATGCTGTAAAGAATTGCGATAAATACATCAATATGGAAAATACATTACAATGGATTTCGGATAACCAGCAGATCATCTACATTGTAGTGCTGATGATCTTTGTGGGCATCGAAGTAATTGGCCGTGTGCCCAGCGTGTTGCATACACCATTGATGAGCGGCGCCAATGCCATCCACGGCGTGGTGATCATCGGTGCCATCATTGTAATGGGCAAGGCGGAAAGCGATAATTATGTAGCATTAACGTTGGGGTTTTTAGCCGTGATATTGGGAACGCTGAATGTAGTAGGAGGGTTTGTGGTAACGGATCGGATGCTGGAGATGTTCAAGAAGAAAAAGCCCCCATCTCCTAAAGGGGTGTAGGGCAGCAGCCCTAAGAAGAAGCGTTATTTATTTACAATTAAGGCTTGACTAATCAAAAATTTAAAAGCACAATACGCTGGAAGCATTTATGGAACTGAATATTCTCACACTTTGTTACCTCATCGCTTCAATAACTTTCATCCTCGGACTTAAAATGCTGAGCAATCCTGCTGCTGCACGCAAGGGAAATTTAGTGGCTGCTGCCGGTATGACGATCGCCATTGTTGCTACCATTTTTTTGTATGAAGACAATGGACAAAAACTAGGCAACTATGTTTGGATATTTACTGGCCTCGCAATCGGCGGAATCATTGGTACACTGGCGGCTAAAAAAGTGAAGATGACCGCCATGCCCGAAATGGTGAGTTTGTTTAATGGTATGGGTGGCGCCTGCGCTATGCTGATATCAATTGTTGAGTTCAATCATTTACACCAGGAAATTGAAATCTCCGGGGAAGCGGATGGCCATGGTGGAAAGCTGCTCATTATTTTGTTAGGGTTGATCATTGGTAGTGTATCCTTTGCCGGTAGTATGATCGTCTGGGGCAAACTCAATGGTAAAGTGAAAGACATTGCCTTTAAAGGACAGAATGTGTTGAACCTTATTTTCCTCGCCATTGCATTGGGTGCTGCCGGTTACCTGGTGGTTGATCCAACTTATCATCTGATCTTTTATGGTATACTCGCTTTATCACTTTTGTATGGCGTATTATTCGTGTTACCAATCGGTGGTGCAGATATGCCGGTGGTAATTTCTTTGCTCAATTCTTTTACCGGCGTAGCAGCAGCCTGCGGCGGTTTTTTATACGATAACAAAGTAATGCTCACCGGCGGTATTTTGGTGGGCGCTGCAGGAACCTTGCTCACCATCCTTATGTGTAAAGCCATGAACCGCTCTTTGATCAATGTGCTGGTTGGCTCTTTTGGCGGCAATGCTGCTGTGGCGGGTGGAGCTACAGGCCAGCAGGGAGCATACAAAGAAATCAGTTTAAGCGATACCGCCATGGTGATGAGTTACGCCAATAAGGTGATGATCGTTCCCGGCTATGGTTTGGCTGTGGCACAGGCGCAGCATGTTTGTCATGAGTTGGAAAAAATGCTGGAAGAAAAAGGCGTGGAAGTCAGGTATGCCATTCATCCCGTGGCCGGAAGAATGCCGGGCCACATGAATGTATTGCTGGCAGAAGCTGATGTGAGTTATGATAAATTATTGGAAATGGAACAGGCCAATGATGAGTTTAAAACCACTGATGTAGTGTTGGTACTGGGCGCCAACGATGTGGTTAACCCTGCTGCCAAAAGCGATCCTGCTTCTCCCATTTACGGCATGCCCATCCTTGAAGTAGAGCAGGCAAAAACAGTGATCGTAAACAAACGCAGCATGAAGCCAGGCTATGCCGGTATCGAGAATGATCTTTTCTTTCGGCCTAAAACAAGTATGTTGTTTGGCGATGCAAAGAAAGTATTACAAGACTTAGTGGCTGAAATCAAAGCAGTGTAAAATTTAAGTTTGTTATCGACAGTTGTATTTCATGGCATCAGTATTGGCGACGCTCCGTTCAAATTTGGTTTTTCATGGCGGCTTTGATCGCTGATAATTTTCAAACTGCGATTGTAAAAACTGCATACAGATTTATACTAAAGTAGTTCTTGGCTGCAGCATAATTTTGCTATACACTTCCCTGCCGCTCAATAATAAATTGCATGATGGTTTCCAGTTCCACACCAGCCCTGTTCATCGCATCCTGAATTTCTTCCCTGTTTACACTGGCGGCGAAGCCCTTCTCTTTAAATCTTTTTTTGATACCCTTTAATTCCATTCCATCATAACCTTCAGGTCGCATCAAACTATAGGCATGTGTCAGTCCGCTCAGTTCATCAAAAGCATACAGCATTTTATCCATCCTGGTTTCGGGCTGCACGCCAAAATGATTTGGCCCATGGCTTGCAATGGCACGGATGATCTCCGGGTCAATATTTTTTTCTTCTAAATATTCTATGATCTTTTTACAATGCTGCTCAGGCCATTGGTCCCAGTCGGCATCATGCAGCAAGCCCGCCATTTCCCAACGCCACTGACCGGCTTCATCCAGGTTTTCTTTTTCTGCAGCCCAACATTTCATTAAGTGTGCCACCTGCTTCATGTGCAGCTTAAGCCGGTCGTTTTTCACCCAGTCATTTAATAAATCCTCGGCCTCGGTTTCGGTTAAAGTATTACCGGCATTTGCAGGATCGCCAAATATGGAACGGTTTAATAGTAGTGACATGAACTTGTTTTTGATAAATGTAAAGACATTGGCTGAATAAATATTAAACGCTAATTTCAATGATCTTAAAAAATAAAATGGCTATCATGAAAAACATATTGTTGTCTTTTACATCAATTGCATTATTCCTCACCGTATCAGCCCAAACTCCACAACCCATCCGCCTTATCATCCGGGGCGATGATATGGGTTATACCCATTCCGGTAATGAGGCGTTGATCGAATGTTATACAGCAGGTTTTGAAACATCTATTGAAGTCATCGTTGCATCGCCGTGGTTCCCGGAAGCGGTAAAAATGCTGAATGCCAATCCGGGTATTGATGTGGGCATTCATCTTGCACTTACCAGTGAATGGGAAAATATCAAATGGCGGCCGCTTACAGAATGCTCCAGCCTTAAAGACAGCAGCGGTTATTTCTTTCCTATGGTGGTTCCCAATAAAAATTACCCGGGACAATCCATCCAGGAAAACAAATGGCTCATAGCCGATATCGAAAAAGAGTTCCGGGCACAGATCGAACTGGCCTTAAAAAAGATCCCACGCATCAGCCATATTTCTTCTCACATGGGTTGCACCAACCTGAGCAATGAAGTAAAGGCGCTGACTAAAAAATTAGCCAAAGAATACCACATCGATATTGACCTGGAAGATTATAAAGTAAAGTATGTTGGTTACGACGGGCCATCCAAAACAGGCGAAGAAAAAGTTCAATCCTTTATCAATATGCTAAACAAACTGGAAGCCGGCAACAGTTATTTATTCCTTGATCATCCCGGTATCGACAATGAAGAATTAAAAGCGGTTTATCACATCGGTTACGAACAGGTAGCAATGGACAGGCAAGGCGTCACAGATTTATTCACCAATCAAAAAGTAAAAGCGCTGATCAAAGCAAAAGGGATACAGTTGATTGGCTATAAAGACCTGCCTGTAAAAAATTAAAATAGTAAACTGTTTACCTGATAAGAATTTTCAAAGCAAAAGACACCAGTATTTAAAAAGCAAATTCGTGTAATTAGCTTTGATTAGTGAAATAAAAAATACTTACTTCATCTTCGCCAGCAAATACAAATATGGTTTGTGCAGGTGATGAATAAAAACATTGGTATCATTATCAGGATACAATTTGTAATAATCTTCATCCGGCTGTAACACAATGGTGTGGCCGGCTGCAGCATAATCCATTGTTGAGGCATAAGCCGGCGATTTAAAACCGGGCAATGTTTTCTGCAGCATTCCACCAACACGGCTACCCAAATTCCGGATGTATCTTTTCGCTGCCCGTTGGGTAATATTATCCATCCTGTTGTAAACATACCGCAACGCCAGGCCTTTTACAAAACCCATGCTCTTCATTCCTTTGGCAGCATTTTTAAAAGGATTCGTGTTATTAAAATCATTGGTAGTTTGAATTGAAAACGGTGTTTCCGGAACCCAGTCTGCAGCATTTACCACATTGTATCCCCAGCCATTCTGCGTCATCACCTGGTAGTCGTAAGAAAAATACCGGTTGCCTGGTTTGGGGCCGGCGCTGCAATATGTTTTAAAGCGGATGTCTGCAGGTAATGTGCCTTGCTGTTGCAGCGTGTATAAATAAGCCGTCAATAAAAAAGCAATGGCACCGCCCTGGCTATGCCCCATGATCAGCATATCTTTCACACCGGTTTTATACAGCGAGTCAATTCTTGGCATCATGTCTTTGGTTAAGTAAGCAAGGCTCAACAACCAGCCTATATGCACCGCTGCTCTTGGGTTAGCAGCCAGTTGATATTTAAACAGGTAATCTTTCGTTACCTGTATTTCTCCTTTGGCCGGTACCATCGCACAGTAAAAATTAGCCAGCCAACTCACCGATTGAGCCGTAGTGCCACGGATACTGATCACACCAACTTTATGATCGTTTTCCCACAGGTCCCAAAGGTTATCCATGCCCATTGGTGGTGATTGATACAGCATTTTGAAATGTTCCGGCGCCGGCATCGTATCATAATAAGCAGGCTTGGCACTTGTCCTGGCAGATACTTTCATGAGTTCTGCATATTCTGCTTTGTCAAAACCTGGTTGTAAAGGTTGTGCTGTTGCAACAAGTGTGAGCAATGGCAATAGAAACAAAAAATACTTTATCATGGTCGGTTGTTTAAGCAGTTAATTCCTGGCGCCTTTGCATCTTGGCGGTCATTTCAACTTCACTAGCGGTAACCAATACAGTTTTATATTACCGGCAGTTGTACTTCATGGCAGCACTGTTGTGAATTTATTCTGTCATTTATCTTTTTTGGGGAAAAGGATAAATGATCTCACTTGTACTGCATACCAAATGGCATCTTTTCTTGAATTCCAGTCATGTGTTTTATTCAGTCATCGCATCACTTCCGCGTAAACCGCATTACTGCAATATCTCCCATTATCATGTTCAGTGTATTGTCATCACTGATAGAATAGGACGTAACCGTTTTCAGCGTTTTAAAATAAACCGGTTCGCCATTGCCTTCACAGGCCATCATGGTAGACAGGGCATCGCCAAAACTGATCTTTTTGCCATTCACCGTAAATTTTACACTGTAGCCATTACAGCCGCCGTTGCCCGTTGCTTCCGGCTTGGATAAATCAAAAGTGATAAATGGTTTTTTATCCGGGAACAATCCATCAAAAGCGATCTTTGCCCCGGAGATATAATTCAGTTGCCAGGTGCCATTCAGTTTGGCTTCTTCTTTCGTAGGCGGTTTTTGTCCTTTCAATTTTGCCAATACCGTTTCACCATTTTTCAGCATCAGTTCATTGTTGTCAATCACCCAACTGGTAGCTTTGCTTAATGCATCAGTGAACTTGCTCTCCAGCTCATTTGCATTGTTATCCAGACAAGCCATTTTAGTAGTAGCTACCGGTGAAAATTTGATGGTATTCGTTCCGCTCAATTCAAAACTCCCGTTCATTCGGTTGCAACCGGTATTGCCAGATACTTTATTTACCTGGCCGGGCGTAAAAGCAAGGTTGGCCCTTGATTCCAGCGGTACGGTGGTTCCCTGTACTTCTGTTAACTTCCATTCACTTTGGTACAATAGTTCACTGCCAATATTGGCTGCACTTCCGGTGGTTGATTTGCTGTTGTTGCAACCCATCATACTAATAACAGATGCTGTAGCGGCCAATAAAAAAGTATGTTTCATCTTGTAAAATTTTGTTGAGCGTAAAGGATGATTTTTTTTACTTGCTTCCACAGTTATAAAAGGTTAAAATGATAAATACTGTTTGCTGCTGGTATCTGGCGGGAGGTAAATTGCCTGTAATCCGAACGCACATTGTGGTACACTAAAGTAAACAAACAAGTTGTATTAACTGTACAATGTTCTGTATTTTTATTTTTTAAAACCCTCGGTTCACATTAATAAAATATTATTCATTGCAGCTTCCTTCCGCTTTTATAGAGTTAATAAAAAATGTACCGGGCTTATCTCTTGATGCTTTTAAAGCCGTACATCAATCGGGGCAACAGGTAACTTCCATCCGGATCAATCCTGCAAAAATTACCCCGGAACAATTACCGGTTATTGATGCAACAGCAACCAAAGTACCCTGGAACCTGCATGGCTACTATCTTTCACAGCGGCCATCTTTTACCGCCGATCCGCTGTTTCATGCCGGTGCATATTATGTGCAGGAAGCCAGCAGTATGTTTTTAAAAAGGGCATTGCAGCAAACACTTGATCTCAATACACCAATAAAAGTCTTAGACCTCTGTGCTGCACCGGGTGGAAAATCTACCCTGATACAATCCGTTATCAGCAACGAGAGTTTGCTGGTGAGCAACGAAGTAATCAAGACAAGGGTAAATATATTGGCAGAGAACATCACCAAGTGGGGCGCTGCCAATGTGATCGTAACCAACAACGATGCAAAAGATTTTCAACGACTGCCTCAATTCTTTGATGCCATTGTAGTGGATGCACCCTGCAGCGGCAGCGGTTTGTTTCGTAAAGATCCCGAAGCCATCAGCGAATGGAGCGAACAAAATGTACAGCTCTGCAGCCAGCGACAGCAAAGGATTTTGGCTGATGTATGGCCTTCCTTAAAAGAAGATGGCGTACTCATTTATTCTACCTGTTCATATTCCGAAGCAGAAGATGAAGCCATTGCAGACTGGTTGCTTTCAACCTTCGATGCCGAAAGTTTACCCCTGCAAACCAACCCGGAATGGAAGATCGTTGAAACAGTTTCGCCTGAACATAGGGCAAACGGCTATCGTTTTTATCCTGATAAAATAAAAGGGGAGGGGTTCTTCATCGCAGCATTTAAAAAACGATCAGGCAATGATGTTGGAGGAAAGCCGGCTAAAGCAAAAAATAAATCAGAGCGATTGACCACCAAAGCAATTGACATTATAAAACCATATCTGCATCAACCGGATCAATTTTTCTTCATCAAACAAAATGAGGAAGCCATTGCTATTCCGGCACAGTTGGAAAATGACCTGGCCGCTATTCAATCAGCGTTGTACATAAAAAAAGCCGGGGTAAAAGCAGGCACCATCATTCGTAATGAACTGTTGCCTGATCATGAACTGGCGGTAAGCACTATCGTCAACCGCAACCGTCCAACAGTTGAATTGGATGAAGCCAACGCCCTGCAATACTTGCGCCGGCAGGATGTAAAAATAGATACTAATATCAAAGGCTGGGCGCTCATCAGCTACCGCCAATTGCCATTGGGCTGGGCTAAAATTTTACCTAACCGCATCAACAATTATTATCCTAAAGACTGGCGCATTCTTAACAAGTAGCAGTACCAGTAACCAACTAATTTTCCCATCTTTGCGGTGGAAAAAAACAACACCATGAAGCGTTTATTATTGCTATTCTTTCTTGCGCCTTTATTTTCAACAGCGCAAAATGCAACCCTGCAGGCAGAGGGCGCTGCTCCTAATTTATACCTTAACCATACGGTTGCTGCCAAAGAAAATTATTACAGTGTTGGCCGCATGTACAACATCAGCCCAAAAGAAATTGCGCCTTTCAATAACCTTCAACTGGATAAAGGCATCAACCTTGGCCAGACCATCAAAGTTCCTTTGACGGAAAATAATTTTTCTCAAAAAAGCGATGCCGCTTCGGATGAAGCACTGGTGCCGGTTTACCATACGGTAAAAGATAAAGAAGGATTATACCGTATTGCCACCAACTACAACAAACTGCCGCTGGAAACTTTAAAACAATGGAACGGCATCAAAGGCGATGCAGTGAGCAGCGGCACCAAACTAATTGTCGGCTATTTAAAAGTGAAGAAAGAATTATCTGCTTTGGCAGGTGGAGCAAAATCGGTTCCTGCGGTAGCAGTAAAAGAAGCGCCTCCGGCAAAAGAAGTTCCTAAACCGGTTGTAAAAGAAATCCCGGAAGTTGTAAAAGCGCCCGAACCAAAACCGGTAAAAGAAAAAGTCCCGCCCGTTGTAAAACAGGAAGAACCTGTTGAAGCGCCGGTTAAAAAAGAGCCAGCACCGGTGGCAGTCAAAGAGCCGGCCCCGGTAAGGACAGGTAAAAGTTTTAATGGCGGGTATTTTAAAAATGATTTTTCTAAACAAGGCAATGCAGATGATACCGAAACCGGTACCGCTGCCATTTTTAAAAGTACCAGCGGTTGGGAAGATGGAAAATATTATTGCCTGCACAACACTGCAGCAGCAGGGTCTATTGTAAAAGTAACCAATACGGCAACCGGTAAAACCGTGTATGCAAAAGTGCTGGATGTTATACCTGATATCAAACAGAACAATGGCCTGCTGGTTAGATTAAGCAATGCTGCTGCCAGTGAATTGGGAGCCAATGACAAATTCGATTGCACCGTAAGTTTTTCAAAATAATATTCTGATGAAGCAATTTTTTTCTTGCCTGTTGCTGAGTGCAACAGTTATTGCAAATGCACAAACTGTTACTCCTTTTGAATTTAAAGATCAACAGAAGTTACCGGTTACGACGGTTAAAAACCAGGGCATGAGCGGCACCTGCTGGTGTTTCAGTACTACTTCCATGCTCGAAAGCCAGTTCATAAAAAGCAAAATCGGTTCGCTTGATTTAAGCGAAATGTTTTCTGTTAGAAAGATTTATGTAGAAAAAGCTAAGAATTACATGCTCCGCTTGGGCGATGCAAGGTTTGATGAAGGTGGTTTAGGACATGATTTAATTAGGGCGATCGCAACTTATGGCGCCATGCCGGAAGCAGCTTACAGTGGTTTAAAAGAAGGACAGAAAATGCACAGCCATGAAGCATTGAAAACTCAATTGAAAGCCTACCTCGACAGCACAAAAAAATCAATTCCTTTACCGGAAAACTGGCTGGCAGGTTTTAATAAAATATTAGATGATAATCTTGGCCCTGTTCCGGCCTCGTTTAATTATAAAGGGAAAAACTATACGCCTAAAACATTTGCAAAAGAAGTATTGAAGTTTAATACCAATGACTATGTAAACATTACTTCCTTTACTCACCAGCCTTATTATTCGCCTTTTATTTTACAGGTGCCGGACAATTTCAGCAATGGGCAATACTATAATTTACCCTTGAATGAAATGATCAGCACAGTAAAAACTGCTGTAAAGAATGGCTATTCTGTTTTGTGGGATGCAGATGTTAGCAACACTGGTTTTTTGCCCAATAAAGGCATCGCCATATTATTAAGCGACCTGGCAAGATATGACATGGAAAAAATTTCTCCCGATACACAGGAGCCGGAATGGAATGCAGCCAAACGCCAGGAATTATATGAAAACCTTACTACACAGGATGATCACCTCATGCACATTTATGGCATCGAAAAATCACCTTCCGGTAAATCATTCTTTGTGGTAAAAAACTCGTGGGGAAATGCAGGGCCATACCAGGGTAGCATCAATGTATCAGATGCTTATTTTGCCATTAATACCGTAAGCCTTGTGGTGCCGAAAGCAGCGCTCAGCAAAGCCTTGCTGGCTAAACTTGGCATACAGTAAATTATCCTTCTGCACGCAGGTATTCAATGTCACGCCAAATTTTTTCGTTGGCATCCCTTGTGTAATTGGCTATCCAACTGCTGAAGCGTTCTGTAAAATTCAGCTTTCCTTTATCATCAATCAGCGATTTCATTGTTCCGCAATCAAAAATTTCATCAAATGTAGTGGTTTGTGCTGCTTTGTTGGTGGCTTGTTGCATGGTCGTTGGTTTTATGATAATTTGTTAATTTAATTACGGTTGAATTGATCTTTGCTTAATGTCCTGTCTTCATCCATAAACACACTTGCCAGGATGCCTAAAAAAGCAACTACTAACAAGCCATGAATAAATACTGGTGGTGTCCATATAAAATAATTGATGCACCAGATCAGGAAAACAATAATGGAAGTAATATAAATCTTGTCGCTCATGGTAATGTTTTAAACTTGTTGGTTGATGTTTTAACATATTTAAAACATTGTGCCATTTTCAAAATCATAACAACGAATTTACCAAATCCGCTACCAGCGTATATTCTTCAATTTTTAAAAATCCTGGTGTTGCAATAAGCCGAGGAAATAGTTCTACATAGTGCTTTAAAATATTATATATTTTTCCGCAGGTCATCCACAATAATTCATTCTGTAAAACAAAAATGCCCCGCAGTTTGCAGGGCATTTGTTATAAAATTGAGTACTATTATGGGAAGATTCCCAGTTCAGCATAACTCGTTGCTACTTTATTGATGGCGCTTACATAAGCCGCTGTACGCATATCAGGAATGGCTGGGTTACTATGCCATACATCCATAATTTCCCTTGTGGCACTAATCATTGTTTCTTCCAACCCGCTATGTACCAAATCCTGTTCATCCGGCCCATGCATGATGAACTTCCTTTCTACATCATTTACTTTTTTACCGCTCAACTCTTCAATCTGGCTGAGGATATGGGTGTTCAGGTTTTCTGTAAAACGTTTTTCCATGCGGCCGTAACGTACATGGCTCAGGTTTTTCAACCATTCAAAATAACTCACCGTTACACCGCCTGCATTCAGGTACATATCCGGTACACATAAAATTCCTCTTTCAATAAAAATTTCATCCGCTTCCGGTGTACAGGGGCCGTTTGCCGCTTCGCCTACAATTTTGGCTTTAATCCTCGGTGCATTTTCTGCATTGATCACATTTTCCAAAGCTGCCGGGATCAATATATCACATTCAATTTCCAACGCATCCGAAGTAATGCCAAAGTTGGTGGCACCCGGAAAATTCAACACATTGCCATTAGCTTGTTTATACTGAAATACTTCTTCTTCATTTAAACCATCTGCATTGTAAATAGCGCCGTTGTGTTCTGCAATGGCAACTACTTTTGCACCATTTTCACGGAAAAATTTAGCTGTGTGGTAGCCTACGTTTCCAAGTCCCTGTACCACTACCGTCTTGCCTTCTACACCGGTCGTTAACCCCAGTCTTTTCATAACATCCGGCATATTGCACACTTCCCTTATACCAAAAAAAACGCCCAAACCAGTTGCTTCTTTACGGCCACGAACGCCGCCCTGTGTTACCGGTTTACCCGTTACGCAACCCGCTGCATCAATTTCCCCTGGTTTTAAAGAAGCATAGGTATCAACGATCCACGCCATTTCTTTTTCACCGGTTCCGTAATCTGGCGCCGGTACATCAATACCAGGACCAATAAAGTTTTTCTTCACCAGTTCTGATGTATAACGGCGGGTAATTTTTTCCAACTCGTACACGCTGTATTTGTGCGGATTTATTTTGATACCGCCTTTGCCACCACCAAACGGCACATTTACAATGGCGCATTTGTAGGTCATCAGCGAGGCCAGCGCCATCACTTCATCCTGGTTCACTTCGTCACTAAAGCGGATACCGCCTTTACACGGTGTTTTATGCTGGCTGTGTTGTACCCGGTAGGCTTCAATTACCTGAATAGTGCCATCGTCTTTCTTTATCGGAAAGCGCATCTGGTACACGCTGTTGCAGGCTTTTATCTGTTCTAAAATACCTAAATCCCACTTGGTAAATTTGGCGGCTTTGTCAAAACTTTTCTCCACGCTCTGGAAAAAACTATACGGCTGTTGTGCTGACATAAAGTTGTTTTAAAATGTTTTTTAATTAAGCAATCGTATTCAAAAATCAGCAACTGGCAAGCTGCTAATAAGTTGTATTAATATTAATTTTTCGGGCTAACCAACGGCGCCTTTCTTTTTCATCATCAGCGGCGGCTATCCGCTACAAGTCCGGCACAAGCCAGGCTTCAGGCCCTTCACCGGGCTTTCCACTACTATCCACCAGCGGTTGAATGGTTTTTTTCTTTCATGTCAGTGAATAAACACACGATACAACTGCTTTACATTCACTATCTCTTTTTAATGCTCACCAGTAGCTGGGTTAGCTGCCTCTTTTGGTTCGGTTAAGCCAACGGCGTGGTTGAAAAAATGCGAAGCAAATTTTTTCAAAGAAGCAAAAGCAGTCCCGCTTTAAGGCGGAATTCCAGCTATCCCGAAAGCTTTCGGGACCGGCTGTGGAGGCAACACCAATAAATTTAAAAGAACTATAAAAATCCAAATGCTGTTAACCTAAATAATACATCACAAATCCCTGAATTCTGTTGATCTAAATCACAAATCACACATCACAAATCAAATACCCTTCTCCAGCTTACCAATCTTCCGGTCAATCGACAACACATACAAAAACAGCCCGATCAAAATAGTAAGGCAAACCGCCACTACAATGTAAATCTTTCCGTTGCTCCGCATTACATCTGCCATTTCAGGCTTTGCATCTTGCGCAAACACCATAACGCTGCTAAACGAAACCATCAGCAGTAATATTATTTTTTTCAGGTATTTCATGTTGCTTATTTTTTAACAGGCGCCTGTTGCAGCAGGCTTTTATCTTTCATCAGTTGCAGCCTGATGTTTAAAGTAGCGATCCAAACGCCGAGTAAGGTCCAGCCAATTACTGCGGGATAAAATACCATCCGTAACCTGCTGTCAATATCTTTAAAGTTAAGGGCCGGGTTGCCGCTGTCACTGCCCGGTGCTCCGGGATGTAAGCTGCCCACTAACCTTGGAATGATCCAGATACTTGGAAACAGCATCACAAAGGCAAAAATATTGTACACCGCACTTACCCTGGCTTTTTTATCTATGTCGGTAAACGAGCCACGCAAAACAAAATAGGCAGCGTAAATAAGTAAAGCAATGGCAGCGCCCAGCAATTTAGGTTCCTTTAAAATACTGCCCATCGATTGCCCCTGGTCCGTAACCCAGGTTACTGAAACCCAGAGCACACCGGTGGCATAACCCAATATGCCAAATAAACTGCCCACGGCTGCAAAATAGCGGGCATAAATATCGTAGCGGTAATTGAAATGGCGCAGGTATTTAATGCTGTAAACAAAACTAACGGTAAACAGGATCATCATCCCAAACCACATGCACACATGAAAATACAGGTTGCGGATGGTTTCATTCAAAATAAAAAGGTGCGGCACATCCAGCAGGAAACCACCAACAATGGTGTAAACCAACAAAAGAAAAGATGCTATTTTCCACCAGCTTTTATTCACAGTGAGGTGCTTTTTAAAAGAGTGGCGCAAAGGTAGGGTAAAGCATAAGAAACCATCAAAATATTTAGATTGTTTTTGGCCGCTAATCCTTCCATAAATAAGGGAATAATATCACTGCCATTACTATGATCAGCACATCCAGCCCGGCTATTAAACCGGTTATTTGCAATAAGGCGCCTTCCTTAAAAATCTCGTTGAAAGCCGTTCTGCTCAACCGCATCAGGAGCAATAACAAAGGAAGGATTACCGGGAAACCAAGGATGGCCATCAGGGCAGCATTCTGTTGGGCTTTGGCGGCAATGGCGCTCATCAAAGTAAATACCAGGCTGATGCTGGCACCGCCTAATAACACAATGCCTAAAAATTCACCGGCTTTGCTGGCAGGGTTATTTAAAAAGATGGAGAACAGCAGCAGGCTGATGGCGCTCATCAGCAGCATCAAAATAATATTGTAAACCAGTTTGGCAATGATAAAATGTACCGGCGAAACAATAGAGTAAAAATACAGCATCCGGCCCCGGCTTTCCTGCAAAAAACTTTTGGCAACAGCGTTCACACAAATGAACAATTGAATTACCCAGAACAGGCCGTTCCAAACAGTGGCTTCCAGTTGATCTACTGATAAAAACAATACAAAAATAGTGGAGGCGATGTACAGTAAAATGCCGTATAAAGTATGCTGCTGCCTTAGTTCAAGCAGCAGGTCTTTTTTCAATAAACTCAAAACCGTTTTACGCATCAGGCCCTTTCTATTTATGCAAACCTATTTTATTTTTGCTGTTCTGCCGTATTTCTGTGTACTCTTTTGCCCGGCACATCAAACATCGGCTTAACCCGGTTTTAACAGCTTTTCATTTTGATGGATTGTTCAGCTATTAATTTGTCCGCTTCAGTATTAATACCGTGTTAACTGCCATTCTTTATTTTAATATAGCATGAAATTTGAATAAATTGAGGACTTCAAATTAACCAATAACTGACATGCAACAGCCTTTACCTGCTTTAGAAATATGTGATCAGCGCCTGTATCAACTGAAGGAAATTTTAATTTTTAAAAATGCCGGTCTTGCTAAAATAACAACCTGAACGCAGGTTTATCCAACTGCCATATTGAAACGTTTCCCGTTTTAATTCCAATATTACTGTCCCAATCCCTGAATATGTTAATAGCCATATTACTTATTAACAATATTTAGAAACACTACCCACCGTGAAAGTTAAATTGTAAATTCATCGTTCATTCAAAATTCCAAAAAACAAAAAACTGATTATGAAAAAACTGTTACTGGGTGTACTGTCGCTCCTGCTGTTGAATGCAGCAATGGCGCAGCAAAATTCGTGGTCGGCACATACTGCTGCTGCCCGGGTTACTACCGACAAAGCTGTTTCAAGGCTTTCATTTCCAACAGCATTTAAGTTGTTCGACCTTAATTCGGTTTCTTTTAAACAAAACCTTTTTACCGTTGCAGACAATCGTTCTGCACATTCCATTGTTGTTTCTATACCAAATGCTGAAGGCAACATAGAGCAGTTTGAAGTATTTGAAGCATCTAACTTTGAACCGGCTTTGCAGGCAAGGTTCCCGGAGATCAGGGCATTTTCCGGCAAGGGAATTACAGATCGTTTTGCTACTTTAAAATTGAGCTTTTCGCCACAAGGTGCACAGGCCATGATCTTCCGCACTGAAAAAGACGATGAATTCATTGAGCCTTATTCTGCGGATCATACCGTATATGCCGTTTTTAAATCTCAAAGGGTCAACAACCGTTTACCCTGGACCTGTTCAACTGTAGAGCGTGCCATGGCTTCTGACATCAATACACAGGTAAACAACAGCAGCGTGGCAAGATCTGGCGGCAACTTAAAAACAATGCGTTTAGCCCAGTCTGTTACTGCAGAATATTCCAACTACTTTGGCGCTACCAGTGCTTCGCAGGTTAGCCTCGTATTGGCAGGTATCAATGCAACTTTAACCCGTTGCAATGGGGTGTATGAAAAAGATTTGGCGCTGCACTTAAATTTAGTGGCTGCTTCCACCAACGTAATTTATTACAACGCTGCTACCGATCCTTATGATGATGCATCTGCAGGAGCAGGCGGTACCTGGAATGCACAATTGCAATCAACATTAACTTCAGTTATCGGCGAAGCCAATTATGATATCGGGCATTTATTCGGTGCATCCGGTGGCGGCGGAAACGCAGGCTGTATCGGTTGTGTTTGTACCAATGGTTCCAAAGGCAGCGGCTTTACTTCTCCTGCTGATGGTATTCCGCAGGGCGATAATTTCGACATTGATTATGTGGTGCATGAAGTTGGCCACCAATTGGGCGCCAACCATACTTTCTCTATGAGCAATGAAGGAACCGGTGTAAACAAAGAACCGGGTTCCGGTATTACCATCATGGGATATGCCGGTATCACCAGCCAGGATCTTGCGCCACACTCCATTGCTTTTTATCACCAGGCATCTATTGCGCAGATACAGGCCAACCTGTTGACAAAAACCTGTCCTGTTACAACTACCATCACCAATGCAACCCCGGTTGTTGGGGCAGTAAGTAATTATACTATTCCGAAAAGCACACCGTTTGCGTTGACCGGTTCTGCAACCGATGCAGATGCAGGCAATGTATTAACGTATTCATGGGAACAGAATGACAATGCTTCTTCTTCCCAGACCGGCACCAGCAGCGTGGCAAGCGCTACCAAAGCATCTGGTCCTAACTGGATTTCTTTTGCGCCAACAACTTCGCCAACAAGGTATTTCCCAAAACTGGCCACCATTCTTTCCGGAGCGTTGATCAGCGGCCCGTTAACCGGCGGTGATGCCAATGCCAATACAGAAGCATTGAGCTCTGTTGCCAGGACATTGAATTTCCGTTTAACCGTAAGGGACAATGCAGCATACAGTTCAACCTCACCTGTATCTGTTGGACAAACCAATTTTACTGACATGACCGTTACCGTTAGTGCTGCTTCCGGCCCGTTTGCAGTTTCTGCTCCTAACACTGCAGTTAGCTATGTTGGTGGTTCTACACAAACCATTACCTGGGCAGTAGCAAGCACTACTGCTTCGCCGGTTAGTTGTGCCAACGTAAAAATTTCCTTGAGTACTGATGGTGGACAAACCTTCCCAACCGTATTGGCAGCAAGTACGCCAAATGATGGTACAGAAGCGTTGGTAATTCCGAACACGCCAACCACAACTGCCAGGATAAAAGTTGAAGCGGTTGGTAATATCTTCTTCGATATTTCAAACACCAACTTTACCATTACTGCCGGTTCATCCTGCGGAACTGCAACCGGTTTAACTTCTTCTTCTGTTACTACATCGGTAGCTACCTTGAGCTGGACTGCAGTAAGCGGCGCAGGCAGTTACCTGGTAGAATACAAATTGAATTCATCTTCTACCTGGACAACCTTTGCAGCAGCACAAACTGCTACCACAGCAAGCCTGACCGGCCTTGCTTCCGGGTCTTTGTACGACTGGAGGATCACTGCTACCTGTACTTCAGGAACCAGCACTCCGGCAACTGCACAGTTTACTACTCTAACACCTTGTGCCGCACCAACCGGCTTAACCAGTTCTGCTGTTACTTCCAGCACTGCTACCATTAGCTGGATTGCAGTAAGTGGAGCAACCAGTTATGCAGTTCAGTATAAACTGAATTCATCCTCTGCCTGGACAACTTTTAATGCTGCACAAACAGCCACTTCATCCAGCCTGACCGGCTTAACTGCATCATCTTTGTACGATTGGAGAGTGAATGCAACCTGTCCGTCAGGCACCACTGCAGCTACCGCTGCACAATTCACCACCACTGCACCGGCTGCTTGCAATGCACCAACAGCGTTGGCTTCATCTGCTATCACAGCAAGCAGTGCAACGGTTAGCTGGACAGCAGCGAGCGGTGCTGTAAGCT
>CAXTPJ010000005.1:0-18491 GCA_964245855.1 uncultured Ferruginibacter sp.
CTGATGGCGCCGGGTGCTAATGGAAGCACTATTGATGATAATTTTGGTAACACTGCTTACCTGTTAAGGACTGATAAATATTATTCTGACAAGTACCGCATCATCAACAATTCTTATGTTGAAGTATCACCCGTGAAAGGGTTGAAACTTCGTTCGCAGGTTGGTGTGGATGTATTGAACGATTACAGCTACCAGGGACAAAATTCTTTTCATGGCGATTTATTTGGAAGAGGTTTGAATTACAATGCTGCACAAAATTTTCTTCGCCTGGGTTGGTCTAATTATTTTAATTATAATGTTACTGCAGGAGGACATTCTGTATTTCTTACCGGTGGATACGAAGTACAAAAACAAACATACAAATGGTTCAGCGGACAGGGAACACCAGTATCAGATCCGTTCTTTATTGGCAATAATGTAATCACCAATTCAAATGGTGTACAAACCATTGGTGGTAACTATGATAACACTGGTTTTACTTCTTTATTTGGCCGTATCAATTATGATTATAAAGGAAGGTACTATGCACAGGCAACCGTTCGTCGTGACGGACAAAGTTCTTTAGCACCCGGGGAGAAATATGGTACTTTTCCAGGTTACTCAGTAGGATGGAGGCCATCGCAGGAGTCTTTTTGGAAAAACTCCGTTTTCCTAAATAAATGGTTAGGCGATATGAAAATAAAAGGTTCCTATTCAAGAGTAGGTGATGCATTGACTGGTTATCCATACCTCACTACTTTTGATGCTGCTTTGTATGGCAACCTTGGTGGCCTGGCTCCCTCAGGAATTGGTGGTGCTGGTTTAAAATGGGAAACAAGTGCTAAATATGATATTGGTGTTGAGTTAGGTATTTTAAACAACAGGTTCAATATCACTGCTGACTGGTTTTTAAATGATGTAAATAATCTTGTATTGTATGTACCACAACCGTTGAGCGCCGGCTTGGTTGGTTCACTTGATCTATTGGGTGGAACTATTCCACAAAACGTTGGTCAGCTTCAGAACAGGGGTATCGAATTATCATTGAACGGAAGCATTGTTAAAGGAAAAGATTTCAACTGGGATTTTAACCTGAATTATTCACAGGTAAAAAATAAAATCACAAAACTATATTCTGTAGGAGGAGTGCCTGTAGCAAATATTTCGCAGGGTGCATACAATATCATAAGGGTAGGCGATCCAATTAATATCATTTGGGGGTATCAGTCTGCCGGTGTAAATGCACAAAATGGCAATCCAATGTGGGAAAAAGCTGATGGTACGTTGGTTCAATACAATTTAACACCGGCTTTGGGAACGGTTGGTAATTTTTATGCAGCCGATAAAGAAAGTGCAACCCTTGGTGCTGCTTCTTCTTTGGTAAATGCAGATAAAAGAAACCTGGGCCAGGGCGTTCCAACATGGTATGGCGCTTTTAGCAATTCATTAAATTATAAAGGGTTCGGATTAGATTTTATGTTTCGTTTTTCAGGCGGCAATAAGATCATGAACTTTACCCGCCAGGAAGCTTTATCTAACATGAGTTTCCAAAACAATGGTAAAGAAATGCTTGATCGCTGGACTACCCCGGGCCAGGTTACTGATGTTCCAAAATTGTATTATGGCTTGGCTGCAAACATCAACAACACCAGTGCGGCATCTTCCCGGTTTGTTGAAAAAGGAGATTATTTGAGATTGCAGAACATAGCATTGAGCTATGCGGTGAATGCAAAAAAACTGCAAACCATGACCAATGGTTATGTGAAGAATTTGAAAGTGTATGCCCAGGTGCAAAATGCACATGTGTGGACCAAATACAAAGGTGCAGATCCGGATAACATCAGTTCTTTAGGCGTTGATGCTGCAGTAGCTCCGCAGGTAAGGACATTGTCTTTCGGTTTGTCAGTTGGATTTTAATTGGTTGAAAATTTAAAATAACTCATTATGAATAAGATATTAGGATTACTACTTTTTGCTACCGCTTTTACAAGCTGCAAAAAAGTACTGGAAACATCTCCTTATGGATCAATTACCGATGCAACTGCTTTTGCTACTGCAGAGAGATGTGCATTGAGTTTAAATGGTGTGTACGATGCTGCACAAAGCACTGCCTTTGTAAATGGAACAACCGATAAGCGTGGTTATCCATTTGGCGCTGCCAATATTGAACAGGGCGATATGAGGGGAGAGGATATGGTAAACGTAGCAGCTTTCTTCATGGTAACTTACCAGGGAACTTACAATTCAACCGCACCAAACTGTGTAGCACTTTGGAAAGGGTTGTATATTTTGATCAACGATGCCAATATTGCTATCGACGGTTTCCGCAAAGCCGGGGCTGCTGGTGTATTAACGCCGGCAGTTGCTGCTCAATACGAAGCTGAGTGTCGCTTTTTAAGGGCTATGGCACATCATGAGGCATTGCTGCATTGGGCAAGGCCTTACTCGGATAACAATGGAAATAATGTAGGCATTCCTTACCGTGAAACACCGATTAATACCAGTGAAGCAGTGGCAGGCATTTTAAATACACCCCGCATGCGTGTAGATAGTGTGTATTTGAAAATATTGGCAGATTTAGATTTTGCAAAACAGAATTTGCCTGAGAGCATAGCTTCAGGAGGAGTGAATACTTATCGTGCAACCAAAGCTGCAGCAATTGCATTGAAGATGAGGATAAAAATGCACATGGGTCAGTGGGGAGATGTTGTTACTGAAAGTACTGATATAGTATCTGCGACGCCAAGTGTCAGCAGTATTTCACCATGGAGGCTAACAACTAGTGCAGCTGATCCATTCAAAAGCAATATCTCAAGTGAAAGTATTTTCTCAATTAAAAATGATGCTTCGGATGCACCAAGCAGTAATGGAGGACTTGCATCAATGTTTGGTTCAGTAACACTAACTGGAAGGGGGCTGGTAATTATTTCGCCAGTTATCTGGAATAATCCAGGTTGGTTATGTGATGATAAAAGGCGTGATACTGTAGGAGTTAATCAATTGGTAACAAGAGGCGCAAACAATGGAGCCAATCAAAGTTATTTCACGACCAAATACAGGGATTATACTAACCGTGGTGATTATGCTCCACAAATAAGATATGCAGAAGTATTGTTGACCTTGGCTGAAGCGAAAGCAAGGCTTGATGCAGGTATATCTTCAGAAGCATTGGTTCTCTTAAATGCTGTAAGAGACCGCTCACTTGCTTCACCAACCACACAAACCTACACTGCTGCAAGCTTCCCAACCAAAACCGATTTCTTAAAAGCAATCTTACTGGAACGCAGGATCGAATTTTTGGCAGAAGGTAAACGCTGGGGCGATATCTCCCGTTTGGCAACTGATCCGGTTTTAGGTACTGGTGGTATCCCTGCAAAAGCGGTGAATGGTAATGGCGGCGCTGCCGGTTTAGCTTCATATAATTGCGGTGCAGGTTACACTCCGGGTCAAGCGGCTATTCCTTACAGTGATTACCGTTTTATCTGGCCAATCCCGCAATCTGAAAGGGATGCTAACCCGATCATTGCACAAAACCCTCAATACTAAACTATTTTATTAAATTAACTTAAGCTGGCTTTCACAAGCCAGCTTTTTTTATGCATCCAAGCCAGGTAACATTACCGTAACATATCCGTAACATTTCCGTAACCTTCCATTCACAATGCCGTAACATTTGTTTAGTCCCTTTGCATAAATATTCAATGCACATGAGAGGCTTTTCGTTTACACTGCTGCTACTGTTAATTTCACTTTTTTCCATAGCTCAAAAAGGCAAGATCGAAGGCAAGATCACCGACTCAAAGAGCGGTAGCCCGGTTTCAGGCATTTCTGTTGTAATTAAAGAAACAGGCAAAGGCATTCCAACTGATGTGGAAGGCCGTTTTGTGTTGAATGCGGAAACAGGAAAAAAATATACGCTTGTTATTACTTCCACCAACTACGAAGGCAAAGAAATCAATGAAGTAGAAACAGGTGCAGATGGTGTTGCACACATTGATATTGCACTGGAACCAAAATCAAAAACTACGGAAGAGATTGTTGTCCGCTCCAGTTCTGCTAAAAGAGAAACGGTGAATGCACTCATCAGTTTCCAAAAAAATACCAATACCGTTGCTTCTGTAATTTCTGCTGAAAGCATCCGCCGCTCACCAGACAGAAATACCGGTGAAGTGTTGAAACGTACACCAGGCGCCAGTGTGATTGATGGTAAGTTTTTGGTGATCCGTGGTTTGGCAGACCGGTACAATCAGGCCATGCTAAATGGTATTTTACTGACCAGTACAGAACCAGACCGTAAAACATTTTCTTTTGATATTATTCCTGCACCGATGATCGATAACATCATCATCAACAAAGCATTTGTTCCTGAATTACCGGGCGAATGGGCTGGTGGGTTGATACAGGTAAACACAAAAGATATCCCTTCAAAAAATTTCTTTACCATACAGGTTGGTACCGGATTCAACAGTCAAACAATCGGCAAAGACTTTTATAAAGCACCGGGCGGTAAGCAAGACTGGTTAGGTATTGATGATGGCACAAGGGGTTTACCAAATGGATACACAACTAAATCTGCTTTCACTTTAGCAACACAGGAAGAAAAGAATGCTATTGGAAAAAGCATGAACAATAACTGGGCAGCCACAGCTTCTAATACTGCCCCGAATGTTTCTGTGCAGGCAAATGGCGGATTTTCAGGAAAACTCTTCGGCAAAAAAATAGGTGGCATCCTTGGTATCAATTATGCAAAAAACAACAGGCGCACAGATATTTTAAACCGCCTGCAAACATTGGAAAATGGCAACTTCGATCAGCAGTTTAGTTATGCTGATGACCGCTACATCCAGGAAGTTACGTTGGGTGGTTTGGCAAGCCTTTCCGTACAACTGAACTCAAACAATAAAATCACTGCCAAAGCAATTGTAAACGTAAATACCAATAACTACTTCATCAAAAGAAATGGTTTGAATAACAATACGGCAGATGATGTACAAGGTGGTGAACTGGGCTTTAAAGAAAACACTTTCTTCACCACGCAGTTAAGCGGCGAACACAATGTAACCAGCAAATTAAAATTCAAATGGTATGGTGCATTTAATATTTTAGATGGTTATTCACCAGACCAGCGCCGTTACCAATACACCAGGCCAACCGGCACACAAACTCCTTTTGAATTTTTAGTGGGTAGTTCTAATGCCCAGGAAAGTGGTAGCCGGGTGTTTCAATCATTGAGCGATTATATTTATACCGCCGGTGGCGATGCATCGTATGGTTTTGATCTGTTCGGACAAAAACAAACCATTAAAGGTGGTTACATGCTGCAGATAAAAGACCGTTTGTTTGATGCTCAGTTATTCGCTAATCAATTTAATTTTGGCTTCAATAATTCTGCTTTAAGGCAATTGCCGATCGACCAGATATTTGCTCCGCAAAATTTTGGTGATGGTACTGACAATCTCTTCTCTTTTAAATCGATCAACAACCGCAATTTCCGTTACCTGGCCAACACTATTTTAAATGCGGGTTTCCTCCAGTTCGATAATCAATTCTCTGATAAATTAAGGGTTGTGTGGGGTTTACGGGTTGAAAACTTTGACCAGTTGTTAGGCTCTGTAAAATCATGGGATGACCGCTTTAAACACACCGACCAAAGAGATTATTTACCTGGTGTAAATGCTACTTATAAAGTCAACAGCAAAACAAATATCCGGCTGTCAGGTTCTCAAACAGTGATCCGTCCTGAACAAAGGGAACTGGCTGCTTTAACCTTATACGATTTTGAATTGAATTCTGCCGTACAGGGTAACCCGGACCTGGTTCGTACTAAAGTAACTAACCTTGATCTGCGTTACGAGTTATATCCACGTTCCGGCGAAGCCTTTACGCTTGGTGTTTTCTACAAATATTTTGATAAACCAATTGAACAATACCTGCAACAGGGTGGTGCGATTTTCACTTATTTAAACCCGGATAAAGCAAGGGCTTACGGTGTTGAAACAGAGATCCGCAAACGGCTTGATATGATCAGTGGACTTAAAAATTTTACTATACAAGCAAATGCAGCCTACATTCTTAGTAATGTAAAGGATGCGGTAAGGCAGATAGACAGGCCATTACAAGGCCAATCAAATTATCTGTTGAATGTTGGGTTGATGTATGATTTAGAAAAAGCCGGCTTGAATGCAACCTTGTTATTCAACCAAATCGGTAAACGCATTTACCTGGTGGGGGAATCGGGTGTATCTATCAGCGGTGTACCTGATATCTGGGAAGCTGCAAGGCCGGTACTTGATTTTCAGTTAGGAAAAAAAGTATTGAAAAACAAAGCTGAAATACGCCTGAATGTTTCTAACATTTTAAACGGAACACAATATTTCTACCAGAATGCTGATGATAACACCGGTTTTAAAAAAGGTAAAGATGCTTACCGCTTCACCAGGAAATTTGGTAGTACTTACAGCATTACATTCAACTATTCACTTTAATAAAAACGCATAATAAACAAAGAGTAAATATGAAAAAGTATTTTTTTTATTTGGCTGCTATCACAATGAGTATCCCAGCCTGCCGTAAAATTGAAATGGACGGCGAACCGATTATTATAACTGTGCCGGGAAGTGATGGAGGTGGTACTTCAGGAAAAACAGTAACCTTGAGCGGACACGTAACAAGAGATACTACCCTGAAAGCAATCGATAATAATTTTTTATCAGGATTAGTATATGTTGATGGTGGTGTTACTTTAACAGTAGAAGCCGGCGCAACAGTAAAAGGCGCTTATGCAGGAACCAATACTGCAGCATTGATCATTAAGCGTGGCGCAAAATTGATGGCTATTGGTACGCAGGAAAAACCAATCATTTTTACTTCTGCTTCTCCAACACCAACTTCAGGCGACTGGGGTGGAATTGAATTGCTGGGTAAAGCAGCGATCAACTCTGCCAATGGCGGCCAGCCTGGGTTATACATTCCTGAAGGTGGTTTCAACAATGCAGCAGGCGATGGCCTTGCAGGTTCTGGTGATGCAGTTGCTCCAACTCCGGTAAATGATGATAACTCTGGTACATTACAATATGTTCGTATTGAATATGCAGGTTATGCATTCTTACCAAACCAGGAAATTAATTCATTAACCATGGCTTGTGTGGGTAGTGGAACAACCATTGATCACATCCAGGTTTCTTATGCAAAAGATGATGCGTATGAATGGTTTGGTGGTACCGTAAACTGTAAATACCTGATCGCTTATAAAACACAGGATGATGATTTTGATACCGATAATGGTTTCAGCGGTTCAGTACAATTTGGTTTGATCGTAAGGGATTCAGCTATCGCTGACGTATCTAAATCAGAAGCTTTTGAAAGTGATAATGATGGATCAGGAAGTGCGTTGTTGCCACAAACAAAAGGGGTATTCTGCAACGTTAGTGCCTTTGGCCCTTTGGCTACGCCTGATAATATCGGTAACAGCAACTACCTTGGTGCAGCAGTGCAGATCAGGAGAAATTCTTCTCTGTCTATCTTCAACTCTGCTTTCATCGGATGGTCAACCGGTATTTTAATTGATGCAGGTTTAGGAACCCCAACTGATTTAAACATTACTGCAGGAACATTACAGTTGAGCGGTGTTTTATTGATCAGTTGCAAAACACCGATTGCTTATACACCAAATAGTTCAGCACCAACAGGCGCTACACAGGCTTCAATCTCAACATTCTTTACAAGCAATACCAAGAACAAGATCATTACTCAAACAACTGCGCAAAATACGTACACCAGGCCGTTTGATTACATCAATCCTGATTTTGCCCCGTTCGGAAACTCTGCTGTTGTTATTCCAGCTGCCAGCAATACTTATTTTGATGATCCGATTTTGGTAGCCCGCCCTTTCATTCAAAAAGTTGATTTCATTGGTGGTATTGCTCCATCTGGTGAAAATGCTAACTGGTTTAAAGGTTGGACAAAATTCAACTATCAATAATTTTCAATACAACCAATCGTTAAAAAGCTGCTCCTTAACTGGGGCAGTTTTTGTTTGTAACCATCTGTTAAAACATGTTACTTTTTAATAACGGTAGCGTAATGCAGCGGTAATATTTTAGTAACAGCGACAGGGTATCTTGCGATAGTAAAATTGGAATTTAATCGTACTCAAATAGCAATCTAAAAACAAGTTTCCTTAAGCAAATAGCAAATTCTCATGCATGTACCACCCGATATTCTTACCGGGTGGTTTGTTTTTTATTTTCAACTCAACAGCCTTTATTATTTTTGATGAATGAAATTATTTTTTGCAATTATCAGCACCGTATTCCTTTTGATGGCCTGTAACAAAACAGGCAAGCAGTTAAAAGAAAAAATAAACAATGCAGACAGTATTGCCATCAATTATTTTAAAGGAGATGGAACAATGGATACAGTGATGCTGGTAAAAATAATCAAGGATAAAAATGCCATTGGTGCATTAACGGAGTTTGTAACGCAAGGCACTAAAGAGTTTGAAAATAATTGTGGTTTTGATGGGTCGCTTCATTTTTTTAAAATGAACCAGGTAGTGCAGGATATTGATTTCAGGATGGGGGATAATTGCAGGCAGTTCTTTTATAAACTGGCAGGAGAATACCACGCAACCGAATTATCAGGCGAAGCCAAAAAATTATTACTGGAATTGAAGAAATAATCAAGAAAGCCAGGTTGCTACAGCAGAGTGCGACATTGGCAATTTTTTTACTGACTGGCCAATCATATTTTTTATCGGCCGCATGGATAATACCAGGTCAATTATTTTACTGGTCTCATCTTTATAATTAACCGGTATGGTTTGATCGTTGTTAAGCCAGTTATCTACTTTATGAATATGTTTTTTCTTCAGGCTCTTAATAACGGGAACGCCTAAGTCAGCAGCTCCGGCTGCATTACAATGTTGTTCATATTGGCTTTTCATCGGCACAACCAATACTTTCTTCTTCATGTACAATGCTTCTGCAGGTGTTTCAAAACCTGCTCCGCAGAGTATGCCTTTGCAACTGGTAAAACTTTCTGTAAAGGCAATAGCACTCACCGGTTTTATCATACAGTTTTTTTCTTTGTATGATTTTTTAGAATGCTTTGAAAAAATCTGCCATTCTATATTTTTAAAATTGCTGCAAAATGAGATGATCTTCTTATCATCGTATGCGGGAAGATACACAGTGTAATGGCCTTTGTCAGTAACAACAGCTTTTCTTATTTCACTACGAATAACCGGTGTAAAAATATTGTCGCCGTATTGTTTAAAATGAAAGCCTACGCCTTCTTTGCAGGGTGCATAGTATTTCAATACCATCAACGCAAAGGGATCGTATTTGGCAGGCTTAGGGGCTTCTTTGTGCAGTACTGCAAACTGGTGGCTCATGGCAATGCAGGGAACATTCTTCAACTTGCAAGCCCAGGCACTGATCGGTTCAAAATCATTTATCACCAGGTCGTATACTTCAACGGGTAACTTCTTTATCTCATTAAAAAAATGCTTCGATTGCATCAGTTTAAAGGTTTCATAAAAATCAACACCACCTTTTTTACCGAATACAAAACTTAATCCCTTCAACCTGTATTTGATCGGGTAATTCAAACCAACATCAGCCTGTGTACCGCTGAGCAAAATATCCAGGTCGCACTTTTTACTCAGCAGCGGAATAATTTCATTCGCCCTGCTTACATGCCCGTTGCCTGTTCCCTGTATCGCATACAAAACTTTCATTCGTAATTTTTTAAGAAGCTTTTAAAAAATCATCCATCATCATTTTAAACAATTCTGTTGTACGCAGGTAAGCTGCTTCATCAATGTAATAAGCATTATCCAGTTCGTTCACCAGTTCATCCTGCTGGTAATAATATACTTCCCAGTTATTATTGTTGTATTCCAGTGCTGTCAGGTTTTCTATCCAGTCGCCGGAGTTCAGGTAATTTACTTTTCCATTGCCATTGCTGATCATCCTGTCGCAGGGTTGGTGTATGTGGCCGCACAGCACATAATCATATCCTTTTTCAATGGCAATATCAGCAGCTGTTTCTTCAAAACTGTTGATGTATTTTACTGCACTCTTTACCGAATTCTTTATTTTTTTAGATAAAGAAATTTTTCCTTTGCCTAATTTTTTGCTGATGTAATTGATAAATGCATTGATGTAGATCAGCATATCGTATCCTACTGCTCCCAGCTTTGCCAGCCACTTACTGTACTTCATAGTAACATCAAATACATCGCCGTGAAAGATCCAGCTACGCTTGTTGTTGCCATGGTGTATCACCAGTTTATTAACGATGTGAAAATCACCAACAGAAAAATTTTCAAACCTGCGCAGCATCTCATCATGATTACCGGTGACGTAATAGACTTTTACGCCACGGCTGAGCATACTGGTAATTTGTTTGATTACCTGCATGTGTCCGGGCGGCCAGTACTTTTTGCTGAACTGCCAGATATCAATGATGTCGCCATTTAAAATTAAAATGGTTGGATCAATGGTTGATAAGTATCGTGACAGTTCATTTGCACGGCATCCATAAGTTCCAAGATGCACGTCTGAAATGACAGCTACGTCCAGTTTTCTTTTTTCCAATGGATAATTGTTTCTATAAAGTTCAATTACCTATGTTGCCAAATTGTAAAGCGATTGTTACGAAAATTTAAACAAGCATACCACTTAACTGGCAAGATGAGTACACTAACAGCAGTTTTGTTATTTTTGAAACTTAATCAGGGCAATGAATTATTTATCGAATAGGTTGAAGCATCATTGGTTTTTTATTTACGGTTATATTCTTATGCTCGTGACAGGAATTGCTTTGTTGCTTGCAAAAGGAAAAGAAGGGATTTTTTTATTGCTCAATACTTACCATAGCAGTTGGGCAGATTATTTCTTTACAGCTTATACCGATGTTGGAGATGGATTATTTGCCATTGCCCTGGCGCTGATGTTATACTTCGTTTTTAAAAAATACAAACTGGGTGTAACGATAGTGGTAGCTTTTTTATTTACCGGACTGGTAGCGCAGATCATCAAACCATTTGTACACTCGCCAAGGCCGGCATTGTACTTTGCACCGAGGCATTTGTCATTTTTTATTGATAGCATTATTCATTCCGGCAATACCAGTTTTCCTTCCGGTCATACCATTACCATTTTTGCAGTTACTACAATTTTGGCTTTATATACCAGCAATAAATGGTATCAGTTACTGTTACTGATAGTGGCTGCAGCAGTAGGTTTTTCCCGTGTGTATTTATCGCAACATTTTTTGCTGGATGTAATTGCCGGATCAGTCATTGGGTTTGCAGGTGCTATACTTTGTGTCTATTGGATGAGAAATATTGAAGAGAAAAAATTGGTATTTGGAATTGCCAGGAGAAAGATGATAAAATAAATCACCATGTTATCGCCGCTCATTTAAAAATTGCTTTTAAACACGCAACTAAATATACTTTTGCATTGCGAAAAAAACCATGAGCATGGTATTTGTTTATGCGGTTCGCTAACCTCTTTGTAAATATTTTAATTGATTGCCATTTTGAACTACCGGCGCAAAACATTACTGCTGATATTGATTGCAACCATTGTACGGATGCTGGTGGCTGCAGCAACAGAGTTGGGCAATGATGAAGTGTATTATCGCCTGTATGCAGATCACTTGGAGTGGAATTACTTTGATCATCCACCAATGGTTGGCTGGTTGATAAGAATTACAACGCTTAACTTATTTGCCGATACAGGGTTTACTATACGCCTTGGTGCTATCGTATGCAGTGCAATAACAACGTGGCTTATTTTCCGTTGTGCAGAAAAATTAACGAATGAGTATGCTGGTTTTTTAGCGGCACTGTTATATACCGCAACAATTTATGGAAGCATTATTGCCGGCACATTTATCCTGCCAGATTCACCTCAAATGGTTTGCTGGGTAGGCGCTTTATTATTGTTGATAAAGATTGCAGAAACCAAAACGATTACCACAAAAGGCCGCCGCTATGTTTTATGGTTTGGAGTTGTTGCCGGCCTGGGTATGTTGTGTAAGATTCATACCATCTTTTTATGGTTTGGCTTTGGATTATACATTTTATTGTACAGCAGGGATTGGTTAAAAAAATGGCAAGTGTATGCAGCGGCTATCATCACTATATTATTTTTTGTTCCGGTTATTGTCTGGAATATCCAGAACGATTTCATCACTTTTGTTTTTCATGGTAAAAGGGTAGATGTGGCAACCGGTGGAGTAAATGTTGAAAGCCTGCTAACATTTTCCGGTGGCCAGATTTTATACTGCAATCCCATTGTATTCTTCATCATTATGAAAGCAATTTGGCACAGGGACCTGTTTATAAAACCTGCACAAAAAAGGATACTCTTACTGGTTAGTCTGCCGTTGATATTGATCGCAACATCCGTGTCTTTATTTAAAGAACTATTGCCGCATTGGACAGGGCCGGCTTATAGTGCATTGATCATACTTACTGCTGCTTATTTCGCTCACCGGAAATCATCGGCCATCGCAAAAAGGCAGGTGCCTTTAAGTATTGTTGTTGCCAATGGTATATTATTATTTGTTGTTGCTGCTGGCATTATTGGTGTTAATTTGCTCCCTGGTACTTTGGGGGATAAAAAAGAAGAGCGAAAAGGCGATGGTGATTTTACATTGGATATGTATGGCTGGAAAAAGTTTGCAATATCTTTCGACAGCATTTATCGAAGTACACATGCCCATAAAACGGGCAGCACAATTTTGTTGGCAGATAAGTGGTTTCCTGCGGCTCACATTGATTATTACGTTGCTAATCCATTACAACTGCAAACCATGGCTGTTGGGCACATTGAAGACATTCACCAGTATCATTGGTTAAACAAACAGCGAGGGTTGGTTACCGATAGTGTTGATATGTACCTTATCTCTCCGTCCAACTACATTGTGCGACCAGAAAATTTTTCAGTACTGAAGAATGTGGTGCCTGCGCATATTGATACCGTTGTTCAAAAAAGAAGTGGCCAGGTTGCCAGGAAGTTTTATGTGTATTATTTTAAAAAGGATTTATATCGCTTTGCTGCTGCTGAATATTAGCAGGTAAAATCACCTCTAAGATAATTTTGGGGTACAAAGACTTTGCTATAGACTTCCGAAGTTTGTAAAACTTCGGAAGTCTGCAACGATTGTAAAATTAGACGTGAAGAAAAAGTTTGCAACCGATAATCGAAAAAGTTCTTAGTGACGTTGAATTAAAAACCGCTGCATTCCCGATAATATTTTAAGCCTGTTCTTTTTTTCCATCGAGGGTAAAACCAAAAGTAGTCCCTACATCAATGGTGCTGCGTACATGTATGGTTTGGTTATGTGCTTCTACAATGTGTTTGCAGATAGACAACCCAAGGCCGCTGCCACCAACTTTTCTGCTCCTGGCAGTATCAGTCCTGTAAAAGCGTTCGAAAATTCTCCCGATGTGTTCTTCTGAAATGCCCTGGCCATCATCACTGATTTCTATCAATATTTTCTTTCCTTCAATTTTATAAGCACTTGCTTCTACCTGTCCGTTTTGCTTGCCATATTTGATGGCATTATCCACAAGGTTGATGATTACCTGCCTGATCTTTTCTTTATCAGCGTACACATTCAGCGGCACTTCACACCCCTTTTTAATCAGCATCTTTAGTTGCTTTTCATCGGCTTTTATGGCCAGCGATTCAAACACATCCCGGATGAGATCCTGTATCACAAAATTTTCTTTGTATAATAATTGTTCACCGCTTTCCAGTTTAGAAATTTCATCCAGGTCATCCACCAGGTTAACCAAACGGTCGATGTTACGGGAAGTGCTGTGCAGGAATTTTTTGTTCACTGCAGGATTATCCAGTGCCCCGCCAATAAGCGTATGCACATAACCCTGTATGGCAAAAATCGGCGTCTTTAGTTCATGCGATAAGTTCTGTAAAAATTCTTTTCGGTAGGCTTCGTTCTGCCGCAATGTTTCTACCTCATCTTTTTTTTGATTGGCCCATTTTTCAACATCTTCTCTTACCTCATCAATGCTTTTTTGCGGCAGGATATTTTTGTAATAAAACTCTTCCCGTTTGCTGGCTTTGGTTTGGTAAATGAGTTTATAAATGAGTTTGATCTTCCGGTACACAAATTCCTGTACCATAAATAATATCAGTCCGTAAGCGCCGGCAAAAATGATAATGAGTGATGCCAATGCTATCAGCCAATCTGATATGAAAAAATAAATGCCTGCGCTGATGGGAATAGCAAGGATGGCTGCAGTGGTAGCAGACAATTGTTGCGGCGAAAGATTTTTTGCAGAAAATATAGGCATGGTGTATTTGCAATTTACACCGTTCGCATAACATTATCGGGCTTGTAAATTGCCGGATCGGGAAAATTATTGCAGTTCAAATTTGTAGCCTACTCCTTTAACAGTGGTGATGCAGTCTAAGTTCAATTTTTGGCGGATTTTGCGGATGTGTACATCAATGGTGCGGTCGCCAACAATTACTTCGGTTCCCCATACCTGGTTAAGTATTTCGTTGCGTAAAAAAACTTTGCTTGGTTTAGATGCCAGCAATGCCAGTAATTCAAACTCTTTCCTGGCCAATATAATCTCATTGCCCTGGTAACGGATAATATATTTTTCCCGGTCAATCTGGAGGTCGCCAATTTTTATCAGGTCCATTTCTTCTTTGTTCAGTCTCCTGAACAAAGCATTCACTTTACTGAGTAAAATTTTAGGGCTGATGGGTTTGGTAAGGTAATCATCTGCACCGGTTTCAAGGCCACGCACTTCGGTACTTTCATCGTTGAGTGCAGAAAGAAAAACGATCAGCGTTTCTTTAAAAGCGGGCTGCATGCGGAGAATATTGCAAACCTCAATGCCATTTTTACCCGGCATCATAATATCCAGGATGATGAGGCTGGGCTGGTGTTTTTTTGCCAGGTCAATGGCTTCATCACCATTTTTTGCTGTGATCACTTCGTATCCTTCTGCCTGCAGATTAAACTCGATGATCTCCAGGATATCCGGTTCATCATCTGCAATTAAAATTTTTTTAACAATTCCCATACAATGTTTGTGCTGCAAAAATAGTCTATCAGCCCAACTAAAATGCCAGTTTACAACGTTATACCGTATTATCAAATTGTTACCGAAACACTCAACCGCTTCATCATCAAATTGCTGCAATTAAAAATGCATGGTGTAAATTTGCAGATATTGTAACCTCAATACATACATGAAAAAAATCCTGTTGCATTTATTGGTACTGCTTGGCAGTTTACACACTCACGCACAATGTGAAAATACACCGGTCCCTTTTCAACGGGTCCGTTTTCACGACCGGGTAAAAGAAGAACAGGTAAAATGCGACAGGGCAGATGGCAGGCTGGACAGCATTATTAAAGTGGGCAATAATGAAGAGATCAATTTGCAGGTTACAGATGCGCTCAACAGGCGCATTAAGGAAATATTATGTTTTATTGAAGCCAATCCTAAAATTCCTACCAACAATGATAAAATCCGCCAGATCAATTTTGTAGAAGAAATAGTAAGTGCTTTCCGCCTTAACTGGAAAGGTAAAAGGCTTAATCCTGCACTGGCTCCTGTACTGATAGATAATTTTGAAAAGATATTAAAAGCCAATATCGATAGCCAGAGCATGGCCCCGTTTATTGCAGAGGTACCATTGCAAGTTGGATTGATCAATTCTGAAATATTCAACAAAAATGCTGGGTATGAAGACAGTAAGAAAATACTGTACTTAAAATACAGTGAAGCAAACCCGGGCAATATTTTAAATACCATCAGGCCATACATCAATGAACCTTTTGCCGATAGTTTGGTGGTGCTGGCCTGTAAGAATAATCCCAAACAATTATACGATTTTGCTTCTTCTTACAGTTCGCCGGAAGGCAAGCTTATCAGGCGTAATAATAACCCGATGGTAAAGGCAGTGGCTAAATTAAGTCAAACACCCAACGCACTTCGTTACTATCCTTTTTTGGATGACATCTTATACGAAAAGCAATCGCTCGACAGCCTGAAAAAATATGTAGATGATGGCCCAAACGGATATGACAGTGTTGGTTATTTTAAGCAACTGGTTAAAACAGAAATTGGTTATTATGAAAGGCTCGTAAAAAAAGATACGCCCATCGGTATGTTTGGTACCAATGGTTTGCGGGATATGCTGCAACGTAAAGCTTTGCAACATTTTATTACGCCGATCAACGAATTGCATGAGCAAAACAACCTGGCCATCCGAATGAAAGCCATTCAGCCATTGAGTGCAGAGGAATTATATTTTATGATGGTGATGGGTGAAAATGATATTTATACTTCCAGTTACAAACATAGTTTTACCCGTTTGTTACAACTGCTTGGCCCAACAGCAAGAACAGATAAATTGCTGATGAATGTGAAGATGGATTACTTTAAAAAGTTCATCAAGATGGCTGCCAATTACAACCAGTTGGATACAGTGCTTAAGCTGATGCCGCACAACAATGCCACTACGCTGATGAAAGCATTTGTATCTAACCTGGATGAAAAAGGCAACCTGGAAGATGCAGTGGATGTGGCCGATAGTTACAGCAGTATCACCAACAAAGAATTGCTGAAAAAAATGCTGGACAACATTACAGAGAATGAACAAAGAGCAACAGCAGAAAACAATACCAAAGGAAAAACGATTTACACTTTATTGAAGCAAATCTTTCTTTCCTTTAATGACAACAGCATCGACCTTACCAGTCAGTTGGGCATACCATCTATTTATTCGCTAGATTATAAATACCTGGCAGATGCCAATGGCAGGGTAATACAACAGGTATTTTTTTATGGGGATGATGATGGCAAAAAACATTTTCCCGGGTTTGTAAATTCTTTCCCGGCAAAAGACTGGAAAATAACAAGGCAAAAGGAATGGGTTGAAATTAAATCGATCAAAGGCAAGCCGGTTTGGATTTATGCTAACCTGCCGTTGGATAGTGATAAAAATTTAGATGATACCGCACAAAAACATTTGGGTATTTATCTAAGAAAGCTTGACCTGGAGCCTGCCGTGGTAATACATCGTGGACACAGTTACTGGTTGCCGGGCACCATCAGGAATATGCCGAGCAGTGCAAAGATCATTATGCTGGGTTCTTGCGGCGGGTATAAAAACCTGAGTGAGATACTGGATATTTGCCCAGACGCACACATTGTCTCTACCAAAGAAATCGGCAAAGGCGATATCAATAAGCCCATCATCAATTACCTGAACCAAACGCTGGCCAATGGTAAACCCATTGTTTGGAAAGAAATGTGGGCGTCGCTCACCAAAGTGTTTTATGGCGATCCCAATAAAAGCATGCGGGAAAGCTGGGATGATTATGTGCCGCCTTACAAAAACCTCGGTGCTATTTTTATAAAGGCTTACAATAAAAAAATGGAAAGCGAATAAGTATTTTAAAACGGAATAAGCAGGTAACATGAGCGAAGCAGTAAAGGAAAAAAAGGTATTTGATTTTTCGTTGTTGCGCAGGGTATTCCAGTTTGCTTCGCCGTACAAAAGCAAGTTTTATTATTCACTTTTCCTGGCATTTTTTTTAGCGGTTATTTCTCCCATTCGTCCGTGGTTGATACAACTCACTATCACCAGGGGATTAAAGCCTGATTCAACTTTTTGGTTTTTGCATGGCGCCGCTTCGGTAATCATTGGTGTAACCATTATACAATTGGTATTGTTGCTGGCGGAAACAGTTTGCCGGCTGGTGTTCACTTTTTTTACGGCTTCATTAGGACAAAGCGTTGTGAAAGACCTGCGGGTTACTACGTTTCAAAAAGTGATCAATCTTAACTTATCTCAGTACGACAGAACGCCCATCGGAACACTTACTACCCGAACCATCAATGACATCGAATCTATCAACGATATTTTTAGTGATGGATTGATCCCGATCATTGCTGACCTGTTATCCATTATTGCTGTGCTGGTATATATGTCTTGCGTAAACTGGCAACTCACTTTGGTTTGCCTGGCACCATTCCCGGTATTGATCATTGCTACTTACTATTTTAAAGAAAGCGTAAACAAATCTTTTATCAATGTACGCAATGCAGTAGACAGGCTCAATGCATTTGTGCAGGAACACATCACCGGCATGAACATCGTTCAAAGTTTTGCTGCCGAAAAAAAGGAACTCGATAAATTTAATGAGATCAACAAAGCACACCGTACGGCACACATCAAATCCATCCTGGCTTATTCTATTTTTTTCCCGGTGGTAGAATTGGTGCTGGCTATTTCGATGAGTTTGTTGGTTTGGTGGGCGGCAAAAGATGCCGGGTTAGTTACCGATGCAGAAAAACCGGAGATTGCTGCAGTGATCACATCTTTTATTCTTTGTCTTAATTTATTGTTTCGTCCTTTGAGGGTGTTCGCCGATAAATTCAATGTGCTGCTAATGTGTATGATTGTCAGCGCATGGGTTTGTAAGGTGCTGCCTATTGT
>CAXTPJ010000006.1:0-18132 GCA_964245855.1 uncultured Ferruginibacter sp.
CATAATATTTTGAACGCCCAATGTATTGGCATTATAATCTTCCAGCGTTTTCCCCCGTTGGTCAGCCCTTGCTGCCAGGTGAATTACATAATCTGGTTGAAACTGGATTACTGCTGCAGTGAGCTTTTCAGTATCCCTTATATCTATCTGTTTCCAATACGGCAGGTGATCGTTCTTTTTAGGGATTGAAATATCAACGTTTAGTATGTTGCATTGTTTCCCCAAATAAAAATCAATCAGGTTGGTACCTATAAAGCCAGAACCTCCGGTAAATAATATTTTCATGCTGTATCAATACTTTGTAAAATATTCATCCAGTTGTTGATGTACACATCTGAAGAAAAATGAGTATTTACTTTTTCGTATCCATGCTGCCCCATCATTTTTCTTTTTACATTATCTGTACATAAATCAATGATGCCTACAGCAACTGTTTCAATAGAAACTTCATCTAAAATAATGGCACAGCTTTTATCAACTGTTGAACTGATTTCACCGGCATTACTGGTGATAATAGCACATCCGGAAGCCATGGCCTCAAGCAATACAAGGGGTTGCGCTTCAACCGGGAAACGGCTCGGAAAAACAAATATTTCTGCATCCTGAAACAATTTTCTTTTATCGTTGCCACCAGCACCTTTTATCCATTGTACACACACATTTTCACTTAAATTGATTTCCGTAATTATTTTAACAATCCACTCCGTTTTATCAACAGCATTTTTAAACCGGGTACAATACCCTGTAAAAGATACCGGTCCGCACAATACTGCACGGATTGAAATATCTTTCCTGTTTACGGCAATCCATTGCAATGCCTGCAGGTATTCTGGAAAACCTTTTGATTCTATCAGCAGGCTCAAATGTAAAATTTGTACCGGGGGGCCGCTTAAAAATTTTTTATCGAATAAGGGAATGTCATCTTCTTTTAAATCGAAGGTATTTGGAACAATGAATACTTTGTTCTTTTCTAATCCGCTATCAACCAGTTTTTGCTGCTGGTTTTTACCGAGCACTGTTACAGCGCTTGCTTTTTTTAATAAATACAAAAAAACTTTTTTAATCCTGCTTTCTTCCGGCCACGACATAAACACATTACCGTGAAGAGATATTACAACAGCAGACCGGCGGTGTATAAGCCTGTAAGGTAAAAACCAAATGGCTACCCGAAAAAAGGAAGCCATGCTTTGGCCAAGATTAATGTATAAAAAAGCCCTGCGGCTCAACATCAAAGCCACTACAGATTGCATGGTTATAAACTGTTGCCTGATAAAACGTAATACAGCAACAATTTTTGAACTTTTGCCCCTGATGAACGGATACAAGGGAATTACTTTACACTCCCATCCCCTGACAGAAAGTAATTGTATTAATAAAGTTGAAGCAGCAGACTGGCCAGAATAAGTTGGCGTATTGATATAAGATACAAATATCTTACGGTTCATTTGGTGACTGATTATTTAAAATAAAAGCAAGGTATTTTTCGCATATCAATGCCTGGTTATAACGTTGTACATCTATCCTGGCCTTGTTTCCAAATTGCATTCTTAAGTCTTCGGAACTCATTAAAGTGCTCAATTTACTTTTGAATCCGGTGTAATCAAACATGGGTACCAGGTAACCATTTTGTTCATCAACCACCATATCGGCCGGGCCAGCAATACAATCAAAAGCTACAACCGGCAACCCTGCAGATTGGGCTTCGCCAATTACGTTGGGAAAACCTTCGGAACTGGAGGTAAAGGCAAATATTTTGCTCTTGTTATAAAATTGTTCCACATCAGTTTGTTTGCCGGCCAACACCACTGTTTCCTGTGCATTCAGTGAAGCAACCAGGGCTTTTAATTTTTCAAAATTTTTTTGCTTAATGGCATCATCTCCAACTATAACCAGTTTCCAGCCAGGCTTATTGATACTTGTAAATAGCTTAATCAGCTCGTAATGGTTTTTGGTTTTGATCAATCTGCCAACCGATAAAACAATGTTTTCTTTTTTTACAGTTGAAGGATCAATTGGCCTGATAGGATTACCAATTACCCTGATGTTATTATGCAGGTAAAATGTTTGGTAAATTTTTTTTGCCTTTTCTGTTTGTGCAATTATCCCTTTGGCAGTTGGATACAAATACTTACGCAATTGCCTGTGGATGAAGCCCAGGGTTTTATCAGGCTGGCACCTGTCTGATACATACACCGGCAATTTTAAACCAATGATTGCCAGTAACACAAAACTATTCCAGTATTCTCCAAAACTCAATATTGCACCGGGTTGAAGCGACTTGAGTTTTTTTCTTACAAAAAAAAGTGTTTTAACAGAAGCAATAAATCGATGGTACTTTGTAAACTCAAATGATGGCTTATGAATAGTTATATCAGACGGAAGTGTATAAAAAACATCCCGTTTAATTCCATATAAAACCAGGTGCAGGTCAATAAAGGGTTTAGCTGCAAAATAAGCTGCCAGCTCACTCATTACCCTTTCCATGCCGCCGGCATGTAAAGCCGGAATTATTAAAACAATCCTTTTCTTTTCAACCACAATTACCTTGCTTTTATGAATAAAGCACTTCTTCAATCATCCATCCATAAGGATTAAATGTGCCTTCATGCCAGTTAAGTTCATCATCCCAGTAACCGGTACAGGGGTCGTACACAACGATATTGAACCCATAACTGATTTCGATTATTTTAGGTTCATGGTTATCATATACATAATCAAGCGCCAGGCACTGAGTTTGTAGTTTTTTTGCAACATCAAAAGATAATTTGATTGTTGGCTCATCAAACAATTCCCTTGCATACAATACATTCCCGCTTCCAGATGCACGGAAATCATTTTCCCTCGTCATACGCTTGATAGCAAAAGCTTTGTTTCCTATTACAATCACCCGGATGTCGTGATCGTTGCCTGGTATAAAGTCTTGAAAATAAACATAGCCACGCTCTTTGCCATGCACTTTAGCATATTCGGTAGGAATGAACTTGCGGCCAACGCCTTTTACTACTGATGAAACAGGCAATTGCCCTTTTCTGTATTTCTGGTAAATTTCTTTAAGGGGTACCTGGCTATCATGCTTAAATCCATTACCAAACGCTTTATTTATTATTGTGCCAGCCGCTGTTTCCGACTTTACCAGTTTTACATTTACAGAACCTGCACCGCCCCTTAATTTGAATACTTTTGGATAACTGGTTTTTTTTGCCCAATCCAGCGCTTCGGCTTTTGAATAAAAAACGTACGATGCTACTAATGGGAGCTTCATTGATTCCAACAAATATTTTTGTCCAACCTTATCATCAAAATGCCAAACGCTGTTAAAATCCGGAAATACTTTTTTACCACTGAACTGTACTGCAAACAATAATTGTTTTACAAATAAAAAATCTTTTGCACCTGCATGATGAAAGTGCCACATCAATGCACCACAATCTTCCAATTGTTCAATAATATTATTTTGATAGCAGTTTACAATTTTATATTCAATAGCATTGGCTTCGCAATACGCAACCCACCTGTCGCTGAAAGAACCTTTTGAATGGTGAATACCAATTTTCATTATTGCCGGGCGTGTTTTATAATGCTGAAAATATCGATGCTGCCTAATTTTTTTGCCGGCACACCAGCTATCAGGATATCATTTTCTTCAAATGATTTATTTACCACGGCATTGGCGCCAATAGCAATGTTATTACCCAATTTAATATCGCCGAAAATTTTTGCGCCCGGAGCAATGTAAATGTTGTTGCCCATTTGAGGCGCTTTGGGTGAGCCGCCGGAAGCTCCGATATTGGTGCTGGCATGTATCCTGCAATTAGCGCCAATTTTAGCTTTTGCATTTACAATTATTGTCCCGTAATGTGGTATAGAAAGACCCGGGCCAAAAACATTTTCCGGTATAGAGAACCCTAAACGCATGGAGATTTTTTTGAACCGCCGTTTCAGAAAAATGTAATACAGTTTTGAAAAAATATCTTTTTTGCAGTTTTTATAGTACTCACATTTCCTTAGCTGGCGCTGAAATTTTTTTATAGGATCAGGCTGCAACATTTCTATTATTTTTCTTTTAAAGCTGAGCGAATTTCCCCCATAGGCTTTACTGTCTGCCTGTAAAAAAAATAAATAATCTTCTTTTGATTGTATCATACTATTGCTATACTGGTAATGGCGATGCTATTCCTGCTAATTAACCTGAGATTGTTTTTGCTGCTGTGGCATAATCAAGCCAGCCTGGTGGTGGTATTGCAGGGGTAGCAAACTTATCCAGTTCATTGATGTTGATGATTTCTCCGTTCAAACTAACGGTTGTCTTACGGTTGGGCATAAACGATTTTGCAGCCATTAGTAACGGTATGTGATCAATTTTTAATCCCATCATTTTAGCCATGCAAATGTCTGTATTGGCTGAATCGTTTGAAAAGCAAAGCACACCAAGGTTAAGCGGATCAGGCAGTAAAGGACCATCGCCCTGGCCACCGATAATACCATCGCAAAAGCTATATAAAAAACGGTTGGGCATGTCAGCGAGGGTACCATCTGCCTTACCGTAGTTGGCCACCATGTTCAGGTCCATTACCATGCGCCAGGTTGTATCGTTTCCAAACCAGGCAGCGCTGTGCTGGTGCTGCAGGGTAGGCCGGGAAAGCTTCCAAAGTAAAGAGGAAAGCCTGGTCCAGAATAAATATAGCTTTTTGCCTTTGTTACGGTTGGCATTATCCAGCGCCAGTTCTGCCGCATACCGCAACCAGTTTTTACCCGGATAACTATCGCCGCCCATGCCTGTACCGCCAATTCGGTGATGTGGTAAAAAATCTTTATCGCCGTTGATACCAACAAGATTTTTTAACGCACAGGTGATACCGGTTTTTTGGTGTGTTTTTATTTTTGGCAATGAAATCACTACATCGGCATCCAATATTTCTTTAGTAATGCAATACTTGTGCATACCAGGTTTGTGTGTTGCAATAAACCTGTCTGCATTATACTGGCTTACCCTAAAAAGATTTTTGTCTTTAGAAGTTACCGGTTCTAAATAACTTTTTTTGCCCACATCAAAAATCACATATTCACTCATGGGGTTACGTTCTACTTCTATTTTGTTACCACCACCATCAAAAACAACTCTTCGAAAATCTTTTATTTTAACAGGAATATCAAAGCGCTGCGATAAGGCATTTATTTTATCTGTTAAATCTGTAGTTATGGCTTTTTCCCAAAAGCAACCCTGAATTGGCGCATCACCAATTACAACTGCGGAAGGTTTTTTAGACAATACAAATTCCAATACAGCCAATGAAAAACTATTGTGGGTACGCAGGCAAATTTCATCAAAGGGTTTATAATTTTGTTTTACCCAGTTAGGCTTCAATAAAATTTTTTTCCCTTTTAATTTTTCTTCTGTTAATACATTACCGGATAACTTTTCAATTACAGCCAACAGCAATGTATGATCATCATATAATTTTTGGAGCGCTTCAACTGTGCGTTCCGTGTTTTCATCAAACAGTGTTTGAATATTTACAAAACCTTCCTGGATATTTTTCATACAACTTTATGGATTGTTTCCTGTAACAACAGGGCAATGCTATTACTTTTTATATTTAATAAGATCACCCAATTGATCGCTCGACATAAATTCTGTTTCCGGCCAGCGATGTTGTATGGATGTAAGTAATTTTTTCAGCAATGTTAAATTTCTGCCCCGGTTATCCGGGTTAATAAAGCCCATAAAGTTTACCCGGTGAGCACTGATAATGGCAGGCTTATTCCATCGGAAAGCAACGTCAATCCGCTGAAGGCAATCATCCACCCAATCGAATGCCTTGTTGGTAGCAGGCTCAAAAAATGCATTGCGTACCAGATAGCGTTGTCCCAACCGGTTTACCTGTCCCTGGTAATGATATTTTCTTATATATAAATAACCCGGTTCCGGAACAGGTACCGTTTGAGATACCATGCCCTGGATATATTCAACTTTACCGGCAGCAAGTACCGTCTCTAATGCTGTTTGCCAAATGTAACAGGGTGCTATAAACGATTTAGAATGAAAGCCCCAGGTATTTTTAAACAATTGAAGGCCATCAGTTATTATAGCTCCTTTTTCATGAAGCTCTGCCGGGGAATGGCCATCCAGCGCATTCATCATTTCATTTACATAAGGAGAATTGCGCTCTGAATGTACACTGAACATGGCATGATCAAATGCCATCCGGATTGCTTTATCTCCTTGCTGCAAAGCTTTTAGCCAGGTATGCGTATTTACATGCTCTCTGCCATGAAACTGGGGTTTAAATAATTTTTTTTCAATGCCTTCCCTGTACAATTGCTCTACCCTTTCATGTTTTGGATAGCGCCTTAATGTTGCAGTAAAAGGTTCATAAAAATATTGCTCAAAATTGGCTGCTTTAATTTTATCAAACTCAGGGTTGGCAACAATATTATTAGCCGTTATAACAGCAGGGTTGTTGTGAATATCTTTTACTGAAGATAATACCTCAAACAGCATTTCCATATCATCATTGCTTTCCAGGCTATCGTTGCTGTTGTATGCACATTCATCAACCGGAAAATTATTTTGCAAAAAATATTCATAGGCCGTTTTAGATGATACCCTGATGCTTCCCCAGTCATCACTTTCTATCACTACAATCTTGCGGTTGGTACGCCAGCCGGGAACATTGAGAAGGTTACGGGATATCTTTTTCTTAAAACTCACAGGGCTTCAACAGCATTTTTTTCGATCAACCGCTTCACTACTTTTTCAGGTGATAAAAAATTACTGTAGTAGGTTTTTGCGTTACTTTCCAAGCGGGTACGATATTCATCATTGGCAGTTATTTTTTCTACCGCCTGCTGAATATCTTTTTCTGAATGAACAATGCATATATGTTTATCATCTCCAAAATTGAAAGGCATTTCGTTGATGAGAGGGGTTGAAATAATTGCCTTGCCCATTGCAAGGTATTCTCCCAATTTCCAACCATGACAATTCCAAACTGCCGGCGTATTAAACACTACTGCCGACTGTTTTATTTTTTCTATATATTCTTTGCTTTCAACATAAGTATCGGTAATTACATCTTTGTAATCTTCAAATCCGGGATGGTTAGGCCTTGCCAATAGCCCACCTTCAAAATTTACACCGGTTGATTTGCAGGCCCTGATAAATTTTGCCCTATAGCTATTTACAATATTGTTATGCGCTTCTTTGTATAACGAAGAAATAAAAAACACGTAGCCCTGTGTTGATCTTGATATAGTATAATGATGAAGAGGACTTCTCTTTAACTGCCAGTTATAGCCGGCTAAAAAAACCCTGAACGAAACAGGCAAATACCTGAAACATTTCAGGTAATTTTTCACTAATAAAGCCACTGTTCCAAAATCACTCCATATTCTGATACCGAAATTTGGGCCAATCGCCTCAATTTTTTTTTGTTGTTCTGTAGTGGCATTTTGAAAATCTTTTGCCTGCCGGTTGAGGTTTATTTTTCCATACACATTGCACCAAACCAATGCATTGTTGCTGATAGAATCTTTATCACGAAAGTCAATGATGATTCGTTTTAAAACAGCGCCACCTGTTACAACAACAAAAGCAAAATACTGATCAAAATCATTTTCAGCAGAAGTTTGTTTCAGGCTTTTAAAATAAGCCATATCAAATTGTACCTGCTGCTTTCCATATAGTTCATACAAACCCTGAATGTAAAAAGATGCATAGCTGACCCTTGTCCTTGGGTCGATGAATATTTTGGTCATTAACATTATGATTGTGCAATCAGGCCACCTAATTGATCGGAAGTCATAAATTCTACATCTGGCCACTGCTTAATAATACCGGCGAGCAACTGCTGCAACTGTTGTAACCCATGGCTGCGGTTTTGTTCATTTAAACCACCTATATAATTTACCCGGTGACTGCTGATAACTGCCGGTTTACTCCATCGAAAAGCAACGGTAATATCTTCCAGGCAACTGTTTACCCAATCTACACCCGTATAACTCGGCTCAAAAAAACAATTGCGGGTAATGTACCGCTGGCCATGTTCATTCTTTTGTCCCAGCCAGTGCAACACCTTTTTTGTTTTTCCTTCCCCAAGTGCTTCATGCTGAATTTTTGAGGCTGACATATATTTTATACCGGCATCTGCAGCAACCTTTTCTAGGCTGTTATTAAACGGGCCATTGGGCGGTACAAAAAAGCTGGCTTTATACCCAAATAATTTTTCGAATAATTGAAGGCCTTCTTTTATAGCAGCCTCCTGTATTGCCAGGTCTGCAACATGTTCCAGATCAAATGCAGCCTGGTACATGAGCCCAAGGCGGTGTTTATTTATAAAACCCCAGCACTCTTTATCAAATGCCAGTATTGCTTGCCTGTCATTTGCCTGTAATGCCCTCATCCAGACGGCCACATTCAAATGCTCCCTTCCATGAAATTGCGGGATAAAGAGCTGTTCTTTTATTCCCTGTTGCCAAAGTTGAAACGCCCCCTGTTTATTATAACGGTTAAGTGTATCCGTAAATGGCTCATAAAAGTATTCTTTAAAACCATGCTCCCTGATTTTTTTAAAATCAGGATTGGCTACCAGGGATATTGCAGTAAAAACAGGGTGGTGGCCATTTTTATCTTTAAACAACCGAAGGGTAGAATACAAAGCTTCGAGGTCTTCGGCTGAAGCCAGCGTTTCATTTTTATTGTAGCGTCCTGCATCTCCTGAGGAACAATCAACGCCCTGTTGTTGCAATTCGTTGAAGGCATTCAACGAAGCCATTCTTAAAGAACCCCAATCATCTGATTCGATCACAACAATTTTTCGGCTGGTTTTCCAGCCAGGAAGATTGGATAAATTTTTTTGTATTTTTTGTTTGATGCTCAAAATAAAGAGACTATTAAAAAGTAGTTTGAGTTAAGTAAAATTTTGAATTATAGGTAACGAGTTGAATAAAGAGCTAAAGCACAAGAGTGCGACGCCGATGAAGTTCAATAGTATTACTGAAGCTGAGTACAATCAAGTTAATAAGTTAAAAAAAATCCTACATCCAGTAGCGCTTTTTTATTTTACTGTAGTATAAATAGAGCGCCAGCGATATGGGATAAGATAAAACGTAGTAGAGCTTTAGTTTGGCAGAGTGAATAACTTTAAGCGATTGGGTAAACCCAATTTTTAAAATGAAGCCACAGATGCCGAACTTGAGCAGCATGTTAAAAAAGTATTTCGGGCGCCAAAAAAAGTAGTCGACGTTTTCATCTAAAAAATATTTATTGCCGACAATGGTATTATAAAAAACAGTTTGCTGCGCCGAATTACGGATGATACTTGAACCACCATCTAGGTGATAAATCCTTAAGGCTGCATTCAGGTACCTTGATTTATATTTTTTGCCCAGCCTTGCCCAATAAATTGATTCCCCTAAATATTTAAATTTTCCTTTCAGCCAAAAATCTTCCTGGTCATTCATTACAGATTGTAGCTTTTCCAGGTTCCAGGAGCAAAATAATTCGTTGTCATTTTTATTTTTCAAAACCATTTCCTGCCAGGTTGCATCAATGTATTCAACCTTATCAGGCAGCAGGTAATTGCCTAATATTTTTCCGTCGGTAAATTTGGAGTATGCCCTTATTTCTGCGATGGAATTTTCAAGCCCACCTGCTTCAATTTGTTGCCATTGTTCCTGTATTACCTGTACTGCGGCTGGCACAAGTTCGTCATCCGAATCTAAAGTGAGCAGGTATTTTGTTGTACACAACTCATTGGCCATTTGCATAGCGGTATATTTTCCGCCATTGGGCTTATATACATACTTAATGGATAGTTGACCATCTTTTATCCAGCCATCTACCACTTCTTTGGTATTATCAGCCGAGCCATCATCTATTATCAGCCACTCAAAACTTTTGTTGGTTTGTGCCAGCAAAGACGAATATGCCCGTGGCAACGTTGCAGCCCTGTTGTAGGTAGGTGTAAAAACAGTTAACCGATGCATACAATTATTCTTTAAGCCTTTGTTTGCGGTCAATTTTTTTTAAGCTCAAAAATACCACAGCCAAAATTGCAATTAAAGCTATTGGCGGCCGTTTCGGGAGTAATTAAAGCATTTTCAAACAGGTCGCCTTTATCATTTACATAAGAAAAATTGGTGACGGTAAATTTATCTTTGAACACATTGAGCAGGTAAGCTACCGAAAAAACCCGGTGTGCATTAAACTCTATTCTTTGCGGGCCTATCGGGCTGGAATAGTAAAATGTGCCATCTTTTTTCAACAGCTTATGGATGTTTTCAAATGCCTTTATATGTCCATAATAATCAATGGGGTCGCCATACCTGCCAAGGCCAAAATGCTCAATGGCATGCAGGCAGGAGATAGAATCGCAGTATGCTGTTTCACCGGCTGATGGTTGCATCAAATCCATTTGCTTAAAAACAATGTTGGGTACTTTGGATAATTGCGGCCTTATATCAATCACTTCTATTTCCCTGAATACAGCTACATGTGCCACAAACCCATCTGTTCGTGAACCAATGTCTACATGCCGTACCGGGTTGTTTTTAAATACTTTTTTTGCAATCAAAAGATCCTGGTGAAAATAATGACCAGACATGGTGCCGGAATCTTCAAACCTATTTTCAAAAACAGGGTAGCTGCTTGCAAAAGGAAATTCTTTGTTATTGCCCCGCTGTTGTTTCAGGGCACTTTTGTTTTTTATAAAACGGGGCAGCCCCCTGAAAAAATTTACAAGCGTAATTGGGTTAAATCCCATTAAGCTGAGTATCCGTAGAAAATTTATCAATGATTTTTTCATGATTTCTAAAGCGGTTTAGCTGGTAATAGTTTGTATGAGGAGCTACAATTTAAAGCCCGTAAAGACTAATAACTTTTTCTGCCTGGTACAATTTGATGCTGTTTATCCGGGGCCGGAATGTATTTATTTTTTCTTTCTCAAAGTCGATGGCTAACCGGTAACCTTTTAAATAATACGCATTGATTTCAGCAGTATCAATGCCAAGGTCGTTGTTATTATATACCTGCTGAACCCGGTTAAGCTCAAAGCCAATCAGTATACTTTCTTTTGGGGCATATATCTTTTTAAATACCTTAATGAATTTGTTGAACACTACCAGCAATGCTTCAAATGTGTTGGGATTTGTAAATACGATTTTCCGGATCAATTGATATAATAATTTTGTTTGATAAATCCTGCCATCCACAGAGAAAGGGTATTTCCAAACATCACCGTGTTCATTGTCAGTTAAATCCCAACTGATAAAACTATTTTCTTCCCGGTATTTTCCACCTCCAATATTTTTTCCAAGGGTTAAACTATATGCCGATAATGGATCTTTATCAAGCTGAGATAAGGCTTCCGCCGAAATATCCAGTTCCCGAAAAAAAAGGCTGTCGTCTGTTAAAAACATACTGTACCTGGCAGTAACATTTTTAAAACTATCCACCATTATTTTGCGGAAATCAGAAGATGCATATTTAAACCTTTTATGCCTTAGCCAAAACATTAAATTGAACCATGCATGACCGGTTAACGGGTTGTTCAATTTTGGACTGGCATAAGCTGTTTCTTTAATAAATTGTACAGCCGGAAAATGGTCCATCAAAAGAGTATATCCCTTCTCAAAAAGAGCGTTGCTGCAACCATATTGCACTGTAACTTCCAGTTGATTTTGTTTATCCCAGGCCGCTATGCTGTCGAGCAGCAAATGCAGTTGTGCTGCCCGGTTAAACGAAAATATGTGTACATACACTTTTTGCATTAGCGGTAAAGTCCTTTTGCCTTTAACTCTGCAATAGATTTATCGTATTGATCTTCCAATACACGCTGGCTGCTTACCCATGCTGTAAATTGTTTTACTCCTTCTTCAAAAGAAATGGCGGGTTTAAAACCAAGTAATGTGCTGATTTTTTTTATATCTGCATAATTGTGGCGTATATCGCCAATACGATAATTGCCGGTTACAGAAACAGGGACATTTTTGTTGTAATTCTGTGTAAGTGTATCCACCACCGCTAGTACTGTAGTGGCTATGCCGGAACCAACGTTAAAAACCTGGTCGTTCGCTTCATCTTTTTCTATGCCCAAAATGGTTGCAGCCACTGCATCATCAATGTAAACAAAATCCCTGGATTCTTTCCCGTCTTCAAAAATACTGATTGGGTTACCATTTAATATGCGGGTAGAAAAAATAGATAAGATACCGGTATAGGGGTTGGAAAGGGATTGCCCGGGGCCATACACATTTTGATAGCGGAATGCAACAGCGGCAATCCCGATGGATTTACAGACTGTCATTACCAATTGCTCCTGCACCTGTTTGGTAATGCCATATACCGAAGAGGGATGTATTTTAGCCTGTTCATCTGTAGGTACTAATTTCAGCGGGCCGCTGCTTCCTTTGCAGGTTACTTCAAAATCACCCTGATCCATACTGGCAGCTTCCCTGTGAGTTGGATACACATCACCCAACTGCTCATCCCAATATTTTCCCTCCCCGTAAATTGCCCTTGAAGAGGCCACCACCACTTTTTTTACCCGGTGTTTTGTATTGGTTAAAATGTCGAGCAATAAGGCTGTTCCCCCGATGTTTACTTTATTGTAGTGTTCAATTGCATACATCGATTGCCCGGTACCTGTTTCTGCTGCAAGGTGTACAATTACATCCTGGTTTACAATTGCCTTTTCCCAATCGGCACGAACAGTAACATCACCTTTTATAAAGCTTACAGCTTTGGGCAAGCCCATGTACAATGGTGAGGTTTCTTCTGGTTGATCACCATGAACCTGTTGAGAGAGGTTATCTAATACAGTTACGGTATGCCCTTTTGCCGCAAGTTGCGCTGCAAGATTGGATCCTATAAAACCGGCTCCCCCGGAAATAACAATGTTCATTTACAAATGATTTTATTTATCAGTTGACACAATAAGTTATGTCTTCATTGAGCAACATACTTTTTACAAAATGCGCCACACTGTATTTATGTATTATATCTGCAGCAACCGGCGTTTGCGGCTTTTTTAAAAAAGGGCCAATGTCTTTCATATCAGCCGGTGGAATAACCAATATATTATCCGGATGATAAAAATCATATTTTGCAATATCCTGGTTGGTAGTAACCATTTTTTTATTTAACCCGATGATATTAAATACACCGATGGATAATCCAAACTGGTGTTCAACAGGGATATCCAGGCAGCAACTTGCACTGTTCAGTATTTCGATGGTTTTAAAAATACTCAGCTTTTTCAGCTTGATATTTTTAGGCTTTACCAGCACTTTATGGTTTAATAAATACGCAGGTACAGACCTGAGTGTAGTAAAATGCAAATGAAAGTTGGTAGACATGTTTTTATAAAGCCTTTCCAGTTGATTGATGAACCTGATCCTGGAAGGTTTGGCACTGTTTACAAAAGCCATGTCAAATTGATGCTTTGGTGGAGGTTTAATTTCCCGGGCATAAGGATGAAAAAAAAGTGGCCGGTGTTTTAACTTCAACGCAGGAAAATTGATGCAATCTGCATATTCAAAAGAAAAACGGTAATCGTATTGATCCAGTATCGAAAGTATATTGCCTGCCTCCCAGTTCTTTAATGAATCCCACAAATACAATATTGACCTGGCCTGCGGGTTTTCTTTTTTCAGCATTGTTAGCAACAAGCCTGTTACTACATTGGTATTAATGGCCATCAGAAAATCAAATTTTTCTGCCACGATCAATTCAGCTATTTGATGTCTTACACCTGTCCAGTAACCATCATCGTTTGCTTTTACTGTAGCTAAAACAATATCATTTACAACCAGTCCCATTGTGGTAAGTTCATCAGCGATAGCTGTTTCGTACCCATGAAAATTAGGTATTACCAACAATATTTTTTTATCTTTTAAACTGGTCATTAAAAATGTGGTGTAAAAATTAAGTTTGAAAAAGGGCTAACTAAGTGTTATGCCTTTTAATAGTACTCAATACCATGTTTTTAATTTCAAGGTATTCCGCAAACTTTTTTTTTTCAAAAATGATTAAGAATAAGGTACCGCCCAATAGCAATTGTGAAAAGATCATTAAGTAATTATTCATGGGCAGAAAGCTGATTGCAAACATACAGGCTGCAATAAACAGTTCCGAAAAAAAATACGGGGCTACATCAGCAACCTGCTCTTTCATGCTATAGTTGATCAATTTACCCGAATACCAGCTATTAAGATAATAAGCAAGAAAAGTACTGAAGATCCTTACTACCAGCATACAGTTTATTCCGTACAGTATACCGGCAAACACCGTAATTGCCAATAATACAGATTTAATGATTTGCAGGTTAAGTATAAGGTTGCTTTTACCTTTTATTTTTAAAATGTTCAGGTTAATAGCGTTCAGGGGTAAAAAAATACTGCTGATGCAAATGAGCTGAAGCAATAGAACGGAGGCGTCCCATTTTGGGCCAATTAAAATATAGATAAATGGTTTTGCGATAACCGCTAATGTAATCAACGCTATAAAGGTTATAAAGAAAGAACTCCTGATTACTTTTTTGAAAGAAACTTTCAGCCGTACATCATCTGTTTGAATAGTAGAAAGCACGGGAAAAAAAACCTTTTCCAGCGTACCGGTAAGATTATTGGTAACAATGGCATTAAATGATTCTGCCCGGGTATAATACCCAAGGCCTGCACTACTGAAACAGCGGCCAATAACGAGGTAATAAATATTATTTTGTATGGTTGCAACAAGGCCAGACAATAATAGTTTTGAGCCAAAGCCAAACAGTTCACGGAAAATGGTTTTTGAAAAAATCAGCGATGGCCGCCATTTTGCAAAAATCCATAAAAATATTCCATTGGAGAGTTGTTTAGTCAGCATCTGGCTAACAAGGCTCCAGGCGCCATACCCATTATAAGCCATATAAATTCCTACAATACCACTTAACACCGATGAGGTTAGGGAAACTATTGTCTGGCTTTTAAAATCAATATTTCGGGTAAAGATGGCTTTTTGCACAATAGACAGGGAGTCTATAACAATTACGAGGCCTAACACCCTGGTAATACTGGTAAGTTGTGGCTCCTTAAAAAAGATGGCTAAATAAGGAGCAGCAACAAATAACACTAAATAAAGAATAGTACTTATAACAATATTGAAATAAAAAACAGTACAATAATCTTCCTGTGTACAGGTTACTTTTCTTATCAATCCTATGCTAAAGCCACTGTCAACTATTGTATTGGCCACGGCAAATACAACCGCTATCATTCCAACAACACCGAATACAGATGGCGTTAATAATCTTGCTAATATAATACCTATAATAAAAGATATTCCACTGCCCGCTAATGTATCTATAAACCCCCAGGTAAGACCCTGAAGAGATTTTTTTTTAAGCGAACTCAATTAAACTGGATTTTATTTTGCAAAGCATATTGATTTTTCAAAGGCAGGTTATTTGATCAAATTGATCAAAGGCATGTCGTATTCAAAAAATGGAACAAAAATAGGATTGCCCAGTATTGTAAAAATGCCTAAAAATTCCATTCCCTTTCTTACAGATACTATGATAATAATCAACAGGAGAGGAACCACAGCAAGGCTTAGCTGGTTTAATATCCTTCCGCCCGTTTTTTTATAATTTACGATGTAATAAATAATCAGAAAAAAGGCAAGCAGATTTCCAATATTGTAAAACCTTACTCCCTGTGGAAGCAGGTTGGCAATATTGGCAAAACCATAAAATAACATGGTGAAACAAAATAAATTTAACAGGCTTCGATTTTTTCTAAATACAGCATCCCCCCTGTAGTAAAAAGCAATCACAAATGCATAGCAGATAATTTTTAAAAAAAGTCCATTGTATTTAATATACCAGTTTTGAGCAATAATGACAGCTTCGTCATCATTTTCATCACTTGCATAGGTTTTTACTTTTCCCTGGAATACTGCCGGTAAAGACTTAAGCGCTGTATTTACGTTACCAACATTGAATTCCTGGATAAAAGAAGTGATGATAAAAAAAGCAAAAAGCAACATTTTTTTATTGCCTAAAAAAACATAAAAGAATAATACTGCCACGGGCAATATAAAAGTAAAATGAGCAAGAATTGACAATGAAGCAACCAGTAAATTTCGTTTTCGCCCTTCTACTAAATAAGGTATTGCACCATATAAAAATATTTGGGCGGCAGTCCAGAAACGAAAACCGTTGATACTCCAGATAGGACAAATTAATATAAAAGCGGCGATAAAAAGCGTTATTAAAAATGACTGCCCACTTTTAATCCGCTCAAGTAAATACCATACATTTCTGGAATAAAAATACCCATAAATAAGTGCAAATGCTGCAAACAAAAAATGATAATTGTCGGTAAGCCTGGATACAATAAAGCTTACCAAAGGTTGTATAACATCCAAATAACTATTTTCGTCAGACTCGCCCCCTGAATAAAGCAATTCAAAAAAATTGTCATTTGATACATTTTCTTTTGCGAGTGCTATAAACCAGTTCTTATATCTAACACTGTCGGAGCCTCCATCGGTGCCGGTTGAAATAACCACCATGGTATATCCGAAAAAAACACAAAAAAGCAGGAATATATTTTTAGACCACTTTTGTTTTGCATAGCGTACAGATACAATCATCGCCAAAAATGGTGACATCAAAAATAAAAGTAAAGCCCCTTTATTATCTGAATTATTGATTTGCCTTTGCATAACAGTTAACTAGAACAACCGGTTATTTAGATAAATTAACCTTTCTGATAAACTCTTGTATATTGCCGGACGATAATAGGGTAACATACTCCAGTATTTTTTCTTCTTCCCAATCCCACCACTGTATTTGTTGTAATTGTGTTATCTCTTCCTGTGTAAAACGGTATTTGATAACTGTAGCAGGCACACCACCAACTATTGCATACGCAGGAATATCTTTGGTAACAATTGCCCCTGTTGCGATTATTGCGCCATTGCCGATTGTAACGCCGCTCAATATGGTAACTCCCGTTCCTACCCATACATCGTTGCCAATTACAATATCGCCTTTTGTTGATGGCATGCCATCTTTACCCCTGCCGGGCAAATTGAAATGGTTACGAAATGGAAAGGTAGAAACCCAGTGAGTAGGATGTATGCCCCCGGTAATTAATCTTACATTTTTAGAAATGGAGCAATATTTTCCAACGATCACTTTTGCTTCGCTCCCACCATACACATCAATATGCAGGTTTTGCCATTGATAAGTATTGGCGCCTACCTGAAGTATTTGTTTTTGAATTAACTCCTGTAAAACCTGCCCATGCGTTTTATAGCCGATGGTTTTTTCTAAAATGCGCAAGCCCAATTTCCTCATCATGCTACCAGCTAATGATTGATGAATGTATCATAGTTATTAATCCCCATTCCCAGTGTTCTTTTAAGCAATACCGACACCTCATTATTTAAGGATCCAGTATCAAATTTTTGGAAGTAATCAATCCTGTCCAGTAAACTTTCTTTGTCGGTAAACCGGTCATTTAATCCTTCAAAATCAAGGTTCTCTTCTTTTGCATAGCGCAGGCTTAACAGGCCATAATACATACACTCGTAATAAGTGACTGTATTGAAAGTAATGGCAAAATCATACTGCCCGCTTACCAATAATTCTTTTACCGTTTTTTCTTTTGATAAAAAATTTATCCGTCTGCTGTTTTTTGCCTCGGCTGTATTTAATATGCTGGAATTAGGATGGGGCTTAATATCAAAAGCAATTCCTGATATGGCGGCTACTTCATCTAAAACCGGCAAAAGCAGTGCAAAAGATTGATCGTAAAAACCAAAGCCATTTAGTACCAGGCACTTTTTAAACGTTGTTTTTATATGGATGGCCTTATCGGGATATTTTGGATTACCGGCTACGAATACCTGTTGGGGTAAACAGTTAAAATCTTTTATCATATCTAACCGGGTACTTTCACCAAAAGCCAAAATTTCATCTGCCGTTATATTTTCGCCATTGATAACATCGTTGGCTATTTTTATTTGATAACGGCCAAAGAGGCCATGAAAAATATGAAAAGTTTTGGCTCCTTTTTTTTTGAAAAACAAGGTAAGTAATGCTTCAATACCAACGGCGCTTACAAAAGGAATGTACTTTTTGT
>CAXTPJ010000007.1:0-17645 GCA_964245855.1 uncultured Ferruginibacter sp.
AAAACAGGTTTACGTATGCCGATAAAAGCTTGCATAAAATTATCGACCTCGGTGATTATTGGGAAAAAGAAACTGGCAGCGCCATTCCTTTGGGCGGTATAGTGATCAGTAAAAACATCGACCTTTCTACGCAAAAAAAAATTGATGCACTGATAAAACAAAGCATTGAATATGCTTTTTCAAACTATCCTCAACTGAATGATTATATCCGCAACCACGCCCAGGAAATGAGCGAAGACGTTATGCGTAAGCACATCGACCTGTACGTAAATGATTATTCTATTGCGTTGAAAGATGAAGGTAAAAATGCAGTCATCAAATTGTTGTCCGTTTATGAAAACCTGAAAGGAATTGCTGTTAATAAACAGGGGATTTTTTTATAAACGAGGATGAATATTTTGAAATGTCAATTAGTGTAATTCGTATGCATTAGTGCAACCAAAAAATCAATGTACAGAAAGAAAAGAAACTAACTTTTTCTCAACGCTTTACCATATACTTCCAAACAACGCTTCCTGGCAAAGTCATGTTCCACTATCGGTTTCGGATACTCTAAACTATCCAGTTCCGGCACCCACTTGCGTATATAAGTCAGTTGTTTATCGAATCGCTCTGTCTGCAACCTCGGATTAAATATCCTGAAATAAGGGGCCGCATCACATCCGCTGCCGGCTGCCCATTGCCATCCGCCGTTGTTGGCAGCCAAATCAAAGTCCAATAATTTTTTTGCAAAATAAGCCTCGCCCAAACGCCAGTCGAGCAATAAATGTTTGGCTAAAAAAGAAGCGGTTACCATTCTAACCCGGTTGTGCATAAAACCTGTTTCGTTTAACTGGCGCATGCCGGCATCTACAATGGGATAACCCGTTTGGCCATTGCACCATTTTTCAAATTCACCATTATCCCTGCGCCATTCGATGTTTTCATACTCTGGCTTAAACGCCCTGCCCATGCCCACTTGCGGAAAATACCATAGTATCATGTGGTAAAATTCACGCCATATCAATTCATTAAAATATACATCCGATAATTCTTTTGTATGCGCTGCCAGCTTGCGGATGCTGATGGTGCCAAAACGAAGATGGAGGCCCATTCTGGAAGTGCCTTCTATTCCCGGGTAATCCCGTTGTTTGCTATACTTTTTTATTAATTCTTCTTTCAGGCTTTTTGATGGAAATGGCTTATCAACTTCTTTAAATCCCATTGACGTCAATGAAGGAATTTCCATTGGTGCATGCTGTAAAAAATTCTTGAAATACTTTTTGGTAGGGTAGGGCTTCAAATGAAAATCGGTTAGTGTCGCTTTCCATTTACGGCTATACGGTGTAAATACGGTATAAGGTTTGGCATCATCTTTCAGCACTTCCTCCTTTTCTAATATTACCTGATCTTTGTAAGTGTGCAATGTTGCGTTATGTTTCTTCAGCAGCCCGGTAATTAATTTTTCCCTTTTAATTGCGTAGGGTTCATAATCATGGTTGGTAAATACCTTTTCAATTTTATAAGTAACAACAAGGTCAGTGAAGGCTTTTTCCGGTGTATCGTAATAAACTTTTAAGGAGCTACCCATTGCCGTTAGTGTTTCCTGAATTTCAATCAATGTTACATGGATAAACTCTACCCGCCTGTCTTCTTTGTCTTCCAGTACATCTAAAATATTGGTATCAAAAATAAAAATTGGCAGCACAGGCTGATTTCCTTTCAGTGCATGATATAGCCCTGCATTGTCTTCCAGCCTTAAATCTCTCCTGAACCAAAAAATATTTACCGTTTTCATTAATATTGTTGAATGTTGAGTGATTAAGTGCGTTAAATAGTTGAACAGGCCTTTGTAGCATCGCAACTTGTTTTTGCAACAAAAGATTTACTGAATGGTTGGCATAACTGCAGCAAATATTTTTTGTATAATGCTATTGGTAAAGCTGGTATCAGCGATGCTTTGCACCCAGCGGATATTGTAAATACTGTTGCTTAAAAAAAATTCATCTGCCTGTAAAACATCGTTCACGGCAATGGCTGTTTCATTCACCTGCCAATCGCTCCCTTTTAATTCCTGGATTATTTTATTGCGCATAATGCCGGCTACACAACCTTCTTTCAGCGATGGTGTAAAAACTTTTTCATCTTTTATTAAAAAAATATTGGCAATCGTACTGTCACAAACCCTGTTATGGTTGTTCAAGACCAACGCATCATTCCATTTTTCTTTTTTTGCATGCAGGGCCGCCATCAGGTAGGGTAGGTAATTATTGTGCTTCAAATTGCTGAAAGCATCACAGCTTTTTTTAGCGGCATCATACAACCCAAGCACCAACCCATTATTGTTCCATTCTCCACTGCTTGCCGGTAAAGCCCAGCTTTGTATAATGTAATTGGGCAAATGATTTTTTGCATCATACAGGCCGCCATCGCCCCTAACAATATTGATCCTTATCCTCGCAGCCTGTTGCTGTTTATTTTTTGTTGCCAATGCAATGATTTGTTCTCTTAATTTTTCCGGGTTAAAATATTTGGGTATCTCAAATTGCAGCGCTGCCATACCTTTCCACAGGCGGGCAAAATGGTCATCCTCCATCACTAAATGACTATTCAATAGTTTCATCGTTTCAAATAATCCATCGCCATAGCGCAAGCCACGGTTATGAGGACCGATCACCGCTTCGTTAGCCTTATAAATTTTACCGTTGTAATTAAAATGATCCATACGTCAAAGTTAACAATCGAAGATAGGGTTGCTGTAAATAAAAAGTCCTGCCGCAGCAGGACTTTTATATTAATTAAGGGAGAGTTGGAAACAATTAAACGTTCTCGTCGAGTATATTATTTTTCACTGCATACATTATTAGTCCTGCAGTACTTTTAGCACCGGTCTTAACTTTCAGCTTATCACGGATGGCTTCCACCGTTCTAGGGCTTAATTCAACGATATCTGCAATTTCTTTGGTGCTTTTTTCTTCGCACATCAATTTTAAGATCAGCATTTCCTTATCAGTCAAATTAGCTTCAGCCTGCACCATTTTTTGTGGTGTCATGTTGTTTTTAGTCTTAAGATTGGTCAGGAGTGCTTTATTGGTCAGCGTATTGAAATAATATTCCTGTTCATAACAGGTTTTAATCGCTTCGTAAATAATTTCACTGTCGCTGGTTTTGCTGAGGTAGCTGTTAGCACCCAGTTCCATCAGCTTGGTGATCATACTATGGTCATCCATCATGGTAAGCATGATCACTTTAATCTGCGGCCAGTTCTTTTTTATTTCCGGCAACGCACCAATGCCGTCCATTACGGGCATCTGTATATCCAGCAATATAACATCCGGCTGAATCATCTTCAACATGTTCAGCAAGTGCATACCATTGTCTGCTTCAGCTATAACTTTTACGTCTTTCTTAGCGCTGAGAGCGGTTTTTACTCCGGCCCTGTACAGAACATGGTCATCTGTAATCAATACTTTTATCGGCTCGATGTGGTTCATTGGAGGCATTAAATATGTGTTTGGGTTTACATAGGTGGATTACTAACGTATTAATGCAAGATGCAATTATTTAATGCATTTATTTTAGTAAAACTACGTTTTCTTTTTTGATGTGGAAAATACTGTTGAAAAAATATTTTAAATCATACAAAGCTGTATACACGGAGGATTTGCACGTTGTAACGATTGATATTAAGTGTCAATACGGCACTTATTACGGGTATTTTTACCTGCTTAAATTATAAAAGGTTCCGGAATTTAACCGGAACCTTTTATAAAGAAAATAATATTATAGTCCGAGGAAACCTGCTTTTTTCAGCACCGCAACGCCTTCTCCAATTTTAAATCCGTTGTGGTAAACCTCAATTTTATAGTTGCCAACCTGGTAAGTAGTATTTTGTTTCCAGTCAACACTTACAATTTGTTTTTGTCCTTGTGTATAGTTGATCTGTACTTTTTGTGTAAAGGTCTTTTGTCCGTCTTCCCTTGTGGTAAACATGCCAGAACCCAAAGCTTCCACTGCTATCGGTTTGCCATCCGGTCCGCTGATGCAGATGTACAATTCTTTGGTACCTGAAGGAGAGATCCTGTTTTCGTCCAGGTTAAAAGATATCCTTAATTTGTCAACCTTTTTTGCTTTGGCAGTTTCCTTTTCTTTGCCGCCACTTTTTTCATCAATACCAACAATGTTGAAACCCGAAGCATGTAAGGTAGAGCCAATGTCCAACTGATCCTCTTTTTGCTTGATTACGTTCCTGGCTGAATCATAATTTTTTTCTACTGCAACTTTTTGCTGCGTTACTTCTTCTTTTTCTTTCGTCAGTTGTTGATTTTCTCCTTTCAATGTTTCTATCTGTGCTTTGTAAGAATCAATGTCGCCATTTAAAGAAGCGATCAATGTTTTTGCCTGCGCCAGCTCTTCTTTGGTTGCATTTGATTTAGCCAATATGCTTTGGATCTTTGCTTTCTTTTCTGCTATCTCCCTGTCTTTGGCTGTGATGGTGCTGTCTTTTTTTGCATTGGAAGTTTTCAGGTCATCGTAACGAAGGGTTGCTTCATCCAGCAAAGATTTCAATGTATCTTTTTCTGAAACAACCGATGCATACATCGTATCTTTCTTCTGGTCGCTTTCTTTTTGTTTGCTTTTATCCCAGATGATATAACCCCAGGTGCCAAGCAATGCAATCACTAACCCGATGGTTAAAAAAAATCGCCAGTCTGTTTTAGGAGATTCAGGAGGAGTTACCGGCGCACTGGTAGCCGATGGGAAATTTTCAAATGCCATTTGTAGGTTTTTTAATAGTTATGAATGGTTTAGTATGTTTATCAGGCGGGTAAGATTATCGTATTTGCAAACATTTATTTTAGGACACACGCTGTTTTCCAAAATCATGCCAAAGCAATTTTGAGGAAGAGATTAACCAACCGTTTGATTCAATAGCTTTGTAATGAATTTAAAATTATTGTTTTTTTATGATACGCACAATATTGCTCCTGTTGTTTTCCAATATTTTTATGACGTTCGCCTGGTATGGACATTTAAAACAAACCGGTGTTCCGCTGTGGAAGGCCATCCTGGTAAGCTGGGGTGTTGCGTTTTTTGAATACTGTTTAATGGTGCCGGCCAACCGCTCCGGCTTTGCCAGCGGCGCCACCGGCTTTCAGTTAAAGATTACGCAGGAAGTAATAACATTGGTCGTGTTCTCCTTTTTTGCTGTGTTCTATCTAAAAGAACCTTTTCACATGAAATACCTGTTGAGCTTCGCTTTGCTGCTGGCAGCGGTATACGTGATGTTTAAGAAATAATTTTGTTACGAGCATCAGATCTATGTGCAACATCGTTGTGTCACTCACTTGTACTTAAGTGCTGAAAGCAAGTGCCCATGGACAATCGACCATCGTCCATGGGCTACTCAACACCCAGCAACTTTCCAATCCTTCCACCGCCACCGGCAAAAAAGACCGCTTTTCCTGCTTTGGATTTGCGGCATACGTTAAAACTTTCTTTGCTGATCCAGTTCCAGTTGCTGCCTTCATCTGTGCTGATGTCAACACCATTTAAGCCACAGGTGATCCATGTTTTTTTGTGGAGGTACTCAATACAACTGCGGTAACCATGCGGCGGCATTGCAGGTGCGACAAATGTTTTACCGCCGTTAGTAGTAATAAAACAATTCTTGTCAACAGTATCTTTTTTATAGAAATCACCACCCACCACGATGATGGTTTTTTCATTTTTTACGGCGATGGAGTTGGCGCCGGTACTTTCTTTTCCCTGCACAATGGGCAGGTCTATTTTTTTGTCACGGATAAACATCCGGCTACGCAAGCCCCCGGTGATGAACACTGCTTCCTGGTTATTTAATTTTCTAACATTGGTACCGCTGCTGGCAAACAGGGCCTCGCCGCTGTCGGCAACCGGGTAGTTGGTTGGCGGAATATCTTTCCAGTGAATGCCGCCATCGAAAGTACGTGCTATAAAAATTTTGTTATCAATGGGGTCGCCGATCACAATGCCACTCATGATATTCCAGAATTCCATGGCATCAAGGAACATGCCTTTGGTTTTGTTTTCATACACCACTTTCCATGTTTCTCCGGCGTCGGATGTCCTTAATATGTAAGCCGGTTCGCTGATGCCCATGATAACAGCAGAGGTTTCATCAAAAGCTTCTATGTCACGAAAATCTGTTTTTTCAAAACCTTTTACGGTCATCCATTTCCAGGTGTTGCCGCTATCTAAACTCAACGCTACTGTGCCATTGCTGCCACTGGCCCAGATGATGCGGTCGTCGACCACACTTAATCCACGCAGCGAAATTTTTGCATTGGAAGTAAGGACTTTTATGGTTTGTGCTTTTACGGTTGTAACAGTTACCATGAGTAAAAAAAGGACTGGCGCTATTTTATATTTGTTAAACATGACTTGATTAATAAAAGGTGATTTGTAAAGAGCCGTCAAATGTAAACCTCTTTATATTATTTTGCAGCGAAAATCATACATCAAAAAATATACAAACAAAATTATGTTACCATACTGGATGAGCCGTACGGAGTTGCTGCTGGGAGAAGAAAAATTAACGAATCTTACCAATAAAAATGTATTGGTGGTTGGACTCGGTGGAGTAGGGGGCATTTGCGCTGAAATGATTGCCCGGTCTGGCGTTGGCAGCATGACCATTATTGATGGCGATGCTGTTGACCTGAGCAATTGCAACCGGCAGATAGCAGCATTGCACAGCAAAGAAAAGATGCCGAAAGCCGAAGTGATGGCAGAACGCCTGAAAGACATTAACCCGGAATTAAAACTGACGGTGATAACGGAATTTATAAAGGAAGAAAGAACGATTGAAATTGTGGAAGCGCAACAATATGATTATGCGGTAGATTGTATTGATACCCTTACTCCAAAAGTCTGGTTTATTAAAACTTGTGTGGATAAAAAAATTCCGATTGTAAGTTCGCTGGGCGCCGGCGGAAAAATGGATCCATCGAAAATTGAAGTGTCTGATATTGCTGATAGTTATAAATGCAAGCTGGCGAGGTATGTCCGCAAGTATTTGCATGAGTTTGGTATTAACAGCGGTGTAAAAGTGGTGTTTTCACCGGAAGATATTGACCAGTCGAAAGTAATTGTAACGGAAAAAGCATTCCCCAAGAAAACCATAATTGGAACCATCTCTTATATGCCGGCAATTTTTGGTTGCACAGTAGCCAGTGTAGTGATCAGGGATTTGTGCGAAGTGTGAGCTTGGTTTAGTAGTTTAGGGTTTAATTAAGAAATCTTAATATATTTAAACACAAAACTTCTAAACATTCTAAACCCGTAACTCCCAACCCGTAACTATCAGACATTCTAACTAACTGTCTCTTTAGCATCAACCGCCCCTCACCCCTACACCTGATAGCAACGGATGCCCCGGTGAGGCGTTGGGCGTGGGTTTTGTGCCGGAGCAGCAGTGGATAGCAGGAGGCTCGATGATAGAAAGTTAACCGTTGCTGTACAAATGATATTAATTTATTTATTATCATTGCCGCTCATTAATACAATCACCGATGCTGCAAAAAGACCTGCTGGAGGAAAACTATTATCCTCTTCACCTGCGATTTAATATTGCCACTTTACACAATGATTTTACCGCCACCGATTCGCTGGGAAACGTGCGGGCTTATGCCAAACAAAAGTTGTTTAAGTTTAAGGAACACGTACAGATATTTGGCGATATCAGTCAGCATGAATTGAAATTTGAAATCCGTGCAAACAAATGGCTCGACTTCAATACGTCTTATTCTTTTACAGATGCCAACGGTAAAAACCTGGGCAGGGTAGTGCGAAAAGGATGGAAATCGTTGTGGAAAGCGCAGTACGAAATTTATGATGAAAACGACCAGCAAGACCTGGTGATACAGGAAAAAAATGCGTGGATAAAAGTGGCCGATGGTGTACTGAGTGAGATTCCGTTGCTGGCCATTTTTACCGGTTACCTCTTTAATCCTTCTTACACCTTAACAAGGCCGGATGGCACGCTGGTATGTACTTTTAAAAAAGACCCTTCATTTTTTGGCCGTAAGTTTTCGCTGCACAAAGAATCGGAATTTGAAAAAGGGGAAGAAGACAGGATTTTGCTGAGCATGATGATGATGGTGCTGCTGGAAAGGAGGCGTGGCTAACAATTGTGCCGGCTGCTGTATATTGCACTCCATTTTTAAAGCGCTTTTTTTAATTACATAACTTCCCGTTCGGGATGCTGCTGCATGAGCCAACAACCTTTGTTTTTAGATGACAACCATACCGGTTTTGAACAGATAGCCAACCTGCTTGCCAACGACCAGCCGGTAGCCATTACACCCGCTGCCCATGAAAAAATTGCCGCCTGCCGGGCTTACCTCGATAAAAAAATTGATGGCGGCGATGACCTGTTTTATGGGATCAATACCGGGTTTGGTTACCTGCAAAATGTAAAAATTGATAAAGGCCAACTGGAAGAACTGCAAAGCAATTTATTGAAATCGCATGCCTGCGGAATGGGCGAAGAAGTGCCGCGGGATATTGTGAAACTGATGCTGGCCCTAAAAATTAAATCGCTGAGTTATGGGCATTCTGGTGTACAAACTGCCAGTGTTGAAAGGCTGGTGGATATGTATAACCATGACGTGTTACCGGTGATATATACGCAGGGTTCATTGGGCGCTTCCGGAGATCTGGCACCTTTAAGCCATTTGAGTTTACCATTGATAGGATTGGGCGAAGTAAATTATAAAGGCCAAAAACTGCCTGCGGCGGAAGTATTGAAAACACTGGGCTGGGAACCGATTGCCCTGCAAAGTAAAGAAGGCCTGGCATTAATAAATGGCACTCAATTTATGACGGCTTATGGTATGCACAATTTGGTGCAGGCATACCGGTTATTGCAGTGGGCCGATATTATTGCCGCCATTTCTTTTGATGCTTTTGATTGCGTGCCGGGGCCGTTTCATGATAAGATACATTCCATCCGGTCGCACAAAGGACAGGTAGATACTGCTAAAAGAATGAATGAACTGTTGAGTGGCAGTGAGCTGTTGGTAAAAGCAAAATCTCGGGTGCAGGACCCATACTCTTTCCGTTGCATACCACAGGTGCATGGCGCCAGCAAAGATAGTTTTGAGTATGTGTTGAGTGTGTTCATTAAAGAGATCAATTCGGTTACTGATAATCCTAATATTTTCCCGGACGAAGACCTGATCGTTAGCGGCGGCAACTTCCATGGACAGCCATTGGCTTTAACGCTTGATTTTTTATCGATCGCTATGAGTGAACTGGCGAATATTTCGGAACGCAGGACTTACCAGTTGATCAGCGGCCAGCATGGTTTGCCTTTGTTTTTGGTGAAACAACCCGGACTGCACTCCGGCTTTATGATACCGCAATACACGGCTGCCGGCATAGTGAGTGAGAACAAACAATTGTGTACGCCATCCAGTGTGGACTCCATTTCATCGAGCAATAACCAGGAAGACCATGTAAGCATGGGCGCCAACGGGGCAACGAAATGCAAGCGGGTGATGGACAACGTTGAAAAAGTACTGGCTATAGAACTACTCACCGCAGCACAGGCACTGGAATATCGCAGGCCGCTGAAAAGTTCTGCCTACATTGAAAGTATTATGACCGAATTTAGAAAAACAGTTTCTTTTAATGAGGCAGACAGGATATTGCGGGATGATATGATGCAGGCGGTGGAGTTTATAAGGAAGCAACCGTTGTTTTAAATGTGTTTTTCACCCTGTTTAATTTCAGCCATTGCTCAACCGCTGACAGGGTTTGCAACCACTGACGGGGTTTTCATTTTTTATTGAGTTAAAGAGAAGCTAGTTGAGGTTTACTATGAATTATTTTCTGACCAGCTTCAGTAACATTAATCAACATCGTTGTGTCACTCACTTGTGCTGATGTTTTTTCATGGCATCACCAATTCATTATCCATTCCCTTTCAATATTTATCTTAAAAAGTAATATAAACACTACACTGGCCGTTATTCCAGCCTTTTAATTTCCCACTTTATAATAACCGCTTTCTTTTTTCGTTACTGTGGTACGCTTCCTGGTACAAAGCGGCTTTAGTGATCCGAATTGATGTAAACACCTGGTGTTTAATCTCATGCTTTTCCGGCATTGAACCCTTTCTCCCCCTAAGCTATTTTTTAAGTAATTAGTTGGTATAAAACAGCAATGTTTCTACTGAATCCTGGTACAATAATGAAATCGATATCCTGTTACAAAGACCATTTTTCACACTTCGTGTGGATGAGCATACTGCTTTTTATGAGCAATATCGCTTACGGTCAACCTGTGGCAAGATTTACAGCTACAACCATCAGCGGTTGCGCCCCCATCCTGGTAAACTTTTCAGATCAATCAACCGGCAACCCTACCGAATGGAAATGGGATTTGGGTAATGGCACACTTTCTAATCTTCAAAATCCATCGGTAACTTATTTTAACCCGGGTTTATACACCGTTAAGTTAACGGTGAAATCTGCCGCCGGCTCCGACTCAATTACCAAGTTGAATTATATCACAGTTTATGGTCCGCCCAATGTAAATTTTACAGCTTCGCAAACGTCATCCTGTGGTACACTGGCGGTAAACTTTACGGATCAAACCACTTCTACCACCGGCAATATCAATTTATGGCAGTGGGATTTTGGCGATGGCATTTTATCTGCATCCGCTAATCCTTCTCATACTTACGACAGGATAGGCAACTACAATGTAAGCCTGAAAGTAGGCAACAGCAATGGTTGTGTGGCTAACCTGCTTAAAACAGCTTTTATAAAAGTGAATGGGGTAAAAGCCATTTTCACCAGTGTTGTTGGTAATAAATGTACACCAACAAAAATCAGTTTTCAAAATGCATCAACCGGTAATGGGGCCGTTTTGTACAAATGGTTTTTCGGCAATGGCGATTCATCCACTTTGGCCAGCCCTGTGTACACTTATGCAGCAGGAGGAAATTATACTGTAAAATTATTTGTGAAAAATCAACATGGTTGTATTGATTCTGTGACCAGGGATATTATAGTAGGCGTTCCCGTTAGTGCGGCCTTTGCTGCAGATATTACTTCGGCCTGTAAGCCACCGGTTGCCATTCGTTTTACCAACCAGGTTTTGAGTGGTAATACTTATAGCTGGCGTTTTGGCGATTCGCTTACCTCTACTGTATCTAACCCAACTTTTGTATTTAGGGATACCGGTACGTACACCGTTAACTTGATCGTTAAAAACAGCAACGGCTGTGTTGATTCTGTAAAAAGAAATAATTACATCCGTACTCAAAAACCTTTTGTATCAATTGATAATTTACCTGATAGTGGCTGTGCTCCTTTGGTAAAACAATTGATGGTTACATCAACTGGCCGGGATAGTGTTGTAAGTTACCGCTGGCGTTTTTCCGATGGCGCTACCTCCACTCTTGTTTCGCCGGAACATAGTTTTATTACGCCGGGTTACCATGCAGTTTCGTTGATAGTGGAAGATGTGTTGGGTTGCAGGGACACCATTACGAAAAATAATGCTATTCGTATAACCAGTAAACCGGTTGCTAACTTTTCGGCGGACATACTAAATACCTGCGCCAATAAAGAGATCAGTTTTACCAGTCTTGCTTCACCCGGCGTTAATCAATGGTTTTGGGATTTTGGAGATGAGTCGCAGGCAGCAGAACAGCACCCTAAACATGTATATACCGATACCGGTTTTATGAGTGTTCAACTCATTGTTTTAAATGGCGGTTGTGCCGATACGATCCGTAAAGAACGCTACATTTACACCAAGCCCTCTGTATCAAAATTCACTTATAATTTTTCCTGTGCCGCCCCGGCCGCTTTCACGTTTAATAATTTTTCTATTGGAGCAGAAAGATGGCTGTGGGAATTTGGCGATGGCACTACTTCAACCCAATTAAACCCGGTACACAATTATATCGATACCGGCACCTTCAGGGCATCTTTAACTACTTATAACAATAGTTTTGGCTGTAGTTTTTACCAGTCGAAACTGGTGAAAGTGGTAAAAGTAAAATCCAACTTTTTTGCTGCAGACAGTGTGCAATGCAAAGGGAACGTAACAAAGTTTACGGCAGTATTACAATCTGGCCAGGTAACCCGTTTTATATGGGATTTTGGTGATGGCGAATTTGAAAACGTGCCTGGCAATACCATCACACACCAATACAAGCAGCCCGGTACTTACACAGTAAGATTAATCACCATCAGCCTTACCAATTGCCGGGATACAGTAACGAAAACTGCCTACATCAGGATCAATGGGCCTACAGCAAAATTTGCAACCCTAGTTGCAGGCGCCTGTGCCAACCAATCAGTTGTTTTCAGTGACAGTTCCCGTATCAATGCTGGAGGTGCAATACAAAGCTGGCAATGGAACTTTGGTGATGGGCAAATCGATACGTTGTTTGCTCCACCATTTATTCATACTTATCATAACAATGGCACTTACACTGTAAGCCTGAAAGTTACTGATGATAAAGGCTGTGCCGATTCATTTAAACTGGCAACATCTTTTGTCATCCGCAAATTAAATCCCACATTCTGGACAGCAGATACAAGTTCCTGTACAACAATGACTGTAGGATTTGTATCCCCTGTTACACCTGCTGATGTAAGTTTTAAATGGTATTTTGGAGATGGCGGTACTTCAACATTGCATTATCCTAATCATGTGTATACAACGGAAGGAAGCTATACAGTAAAACTCGTACTAAGCACCACACATGGCTGCAGCGATTCCAATATAATCGCTAATTACATCAATGTAAGAAACCCGGTGGCCAGGTTTACCATGAGCGATTCCTTCCGCACCTGCCCGCCTTTGGTGATACAGTTTACCAACAGTTCATTGAATGCCATTGATGAAGTGTGGGATTTTGGCGATGGCAGTTCAACCAATACACACAATCCTTCTCATTTTTATTCTTATCCCGGAGTGTACAATGCAACGCTAACAGTAAAGAGCAGGGGAGGATGTCAAAGTCAAATGAGGAGACAGATCATTGTAAAAGGCCCTAAAGCGAATCTGAGTTATGACCCGCTGAATATCTGTAATCCACAAGTGGCCAATTTCAAAGCATCTCGAACAGTGGATGTAGTATCGTATGTGTGGGATTTTAATGATGGTACCACTCTTAGCGGGCGAGATACAACAGTTAGGCATACTTATACCAGTGCAGGAAAATATGTTCCTAAAATAATGCTGGAAGATGAAGCTGGCTGTAAAGTACCGGTAAACGGTATTGATACCATACTGATGGTAGGTGTAAAGGCAGGTATGAATTTTACCAGCAGCCCTGTTTGTGGTAACACGCCAGTGAGCTTTGCCAATTCAACAACATCCAATGAGCCGGTTGCTGCTTATCGATGGAACTTTGGAGATGCTTTTTCTGAAAATGGCGCAAGCCCGGTTCATCAATATGCAACTGCCGGAAGTTTCTTTCCATCAGTTGTTGTTACAACAAGGAGTGGCTGCGTGGATAGTTTTATGTCACCGGTTCCAGTAAGGGTTTCTGTATTGCCCAATGCAAGCATGCAGGTGCCTGCGAATGGATGTACGCCGCTTACATCAACATTTACAGCGTTGGGAGATACTACAATCACTAACTGGCATTGGAATTTTGGTAATGGAGATACTTCTGTTTTGCAAAATCCACCTGCACAATTTTACCGTGCAGCAGGTATATTCAATGTAACACTTAAAGTGACGAACGCCGCAGGTTGTTCAAAAGAGATCATCAAAACAATTGAAGCCTATGCGTTGCCGGTTTTGAAAATATCGGGCGACAGCAGCATTTGTAAAGGGCAAGCCACCAGGCTTACTGCCAGTGGTGCATCAACATATTCCTGGTTTCCGGTAGGTGCGTTGAGTTGCAGTTCCTGTGCTTCGCCACTGGCAAACCCATTGGTAAATACGGTTTATACCATTACCGCAACTGACAGCAACGGGTGCAGCAAAAGAGATTCGGTAACGGTAAAAGTGCAGCTTCCGCTGTCGGTAAATTTTGCTGCACAGGAAAAAGTATGTGCCGGTGGTTCAGTAAAATTGAATACCGCAGCGCCGGTTGCTGTATATAAATGGTCACCGGCAACAGGCTTGAGCGATGCAACTGTGGCAAGCCCGGTTGCAACACCTGCAGCAAGTACTCAATACCGTGTTATAGTAATTGATAGCGAAGGTTGCTTCACTGACACAGGTTTTGTAACAGTCAATGTAAATGCTTTGCCAACAGTTGATGCAGGAGAAGACAAAACAATAACCCTGGGTTCGCCGGTTGACCTGGTGCCTGTTGTTTCGGCTGATGTTGTGATGGCCAACTGGTCGCCTACCAGCGGAGAATTCCGCAACAGTGACTTTGCCATCACCGTAAGACCATTGATCAATATGGACTATAAAGTGGAAGTAAAAAATGCAGCAGGCTGCACCGCCAGTGACAGGGTACACGTTACTGTTAGTAACAACAGTGCAGTAGTTGCAGACGTTTTTGTTCCCAATACTTTTTCTCCCAATGGCGATGGAAGCAACGATGTTTTTTATCCACGTGCTGCTGGCAGCGTAAAAATTAAGCGCTTGAAAATATTCAACAGGGCAGGGGAAGCGGTGTATGATAAAGCAAATTTTTATACCAATGATGTATCGGTTGGATGGAATGGAACTTACAAAGGAAGCGGTTTAGAGGCTGATGTATTTATGTATGCCATTGAATTTGTAGGAGCCGATGGAAAACTGGAAACCCGTTCTGGGAACATTGCTTTACTGCGTTAAAATTCCATAATATGGAATTAAATGTAACTCTCACAATTTATTTTTTTACAATGTTCTTTTTATAACAATTTATCCATAATTTACATTTGTAATAATTATTCTACATTTTAAACTTTTGATTATAGATAAGACTTACACCCCTGAAACCATCCAATACCTCTCGAAGAACAAACCATGCAACTCGTGGTAAGGTCTATGAAAAACCTCCGGTCAGGAGGTTTTTTTATTTGGGGATAGTGCTGATGTTTATGCGGTGATGAAATTTTTTGGATACTCATAAATACTATGGAAAATATGTTTGAAGAAAGGGAGAGATTGAGATAGAAAAAGTTTGAACAAATTATATTGATTAGGTTAGCAGTCCGTACACTATCCAAAGTGTGAAAATCCTATACTAACTCAAAACTTTGATTGGCAACTTTACTGAATTTATCTTTTAAGTTTCCTGATAAAATGTGGCCTGAATATATCCAAATTTTGTTGCCAGTACTGTCAAATGAAATGATCGAACCTGGATCAATATTATTCAGAATATCCAGTTCTACATAGTCATCAATTTCCAGGTCTAATTTATAATTAAATATTTTGCTTCTTATAAGTTACCTGGTCAGGAAGTTTATTCAGGATATTGGCATATTTCTTTTCAATCAGCAGGTAATTTGGGTTCGTAAATAGTGATCTAAGCTTACCCGATCTTACTACTCTGAAAGAATGATTATGATTTCGTAGAAGCAGCAGGCTTGTCGTGTCTTCGTTTTCTATATGCCAAATATCCATATAGAGTTTTTATTTAAGATTATCTCCAACTTCTTCCTTACTGCATCTCCTCTTCCTTCTCTGTTTCTACGATCAATTTTTTTGAATAGATATTTACATGCACTTCCCAGCCGGTCATGTTGCTGAGCAATTCAACTTCTGCTACCAGGTCTTTGTAAACTATATCATTTGTTTTCAACCGTAAAGAACATACTGTAAAACGAAGGTTCTCATCTACTTTTTCCAGGTCACCATTAAAATTGCCGCTTGTTGCGTCTGGGCCTTTCACTTTTACTTTTTTTATCTGGCCGAAAAGTTTCTTGTAGTTTTTTACGGCATCCTCATAGTTTTCTCCGGTATAAGAGATGGTTTGCCAGCTTGCTGTACGGTCTTCATCAGAACGGTAGCGCCTGATCTTGCAATCTGTTGTGCCGGGCAAACACACTTTTGATTTGAAGCGGCTGCATCTGGCTCCGGTGGTAATTTTTCTCCCTGTATGTTCACAAAATTGTTCCTGAAATCAGCAACTATTTTATTGAGTGCATCACCAAAAGCAACATCCTGAGAAGCCGGTTTGGTCAACGCCGGTTGGGCCAACATAGATAGAGAAAGCATTGCTGTGCAGAAGAATAAAAAGGTTTTTTTCATTGGAGGAAATTTTTTGCAATGATAATTGAATGTACCCAATGAAGCAATGCTTTTAAGTGAATGATTTGAAAACTTTTTTGAAAGCAATTAATCAAATACTTTTATTGAAATTAATGATACATACGATGAAAAAGATTATTATCAACTGCATATTGGTATTGCTGATTTTTTCTGCTGCAGCGACTGCACAAAGTCAACAAAAAAATTATTTTAATGCCAGTTCGCCACAGGATGCAAATGATAAGTATTATGGAACTGTTACCGTAAATGCAGATAAGCACACCGTAATTATCAACACCATTATGGCCTCCGGCGAAAATGTAAAAGGCCTGAATGTACAGATCAACAATGGTTTTGTTTTTAAACTGGCGCCTGCACAAAACGGAGCTGTTTTAAATTATGTTGGCGCTACTTTAAACATTGTACTACAGCCAGGGGATAAAGCAACAATCAATTTTTCCAATTCAGGAAAAGGAAGCGCTACCAGGCATATTTATGTTGCCGGCGAAATGATTGATTAATTGATAAGACAAAAATGCTGCGATGAAAATTGCCTCGGTAAATGAATTAAAAACTGAATTGAATAACCTTTCTGGCGCTGAACTGGCAGATGTTTGCGTAAGATTGATAAAATATAAAAAGGATAACAAGGAGTTGTTGAATTACCTTTTATTTCAATCGCATGATGAAGCAGGATATATTGAACAGGTTAAGGAAGAGATAACAGAAGGCTTTACAGAGGTGAACAGGACGAATGTATATTTTGCTAAAAAGACGATCCGCAAAATATTACGTATCACCAATAAATACATTAAACATACCGCATCAAAGCCGGTAGAGATTGAGTTGCTGCTTCATTTTGCAACTACCCTTAAAAAATCCGGCATCCCCATTCATAGAAATACCGCATTGAACAACCTTTACCATGCACAGTTAAAGAAGATAGAAAAAACGGTAGCCACCCTGCATGAAGACCTGCAATATGACTACCGTAAGGAATTGGACAAATTAGCGGGGTGAAATCTACTGTTTGAAATTCCCTTTAAAACTGCTCCTGAATTTTTCAAAGTCTGGAATAGAAACATTCTGCACATAAGGATTGTTAGGGTGCTGGCTGATGTATTCCTGGTGATACGCTTCTGCCGGATAAAATGCCTTAAATGGAACCACTTCGGTTACAATTTTATCAGGGTACTTTTTTTCGGTTGTTAATTTTTTGATGGCAGTTTCAATAGTTGTTTTTTCTGAATCATTTCGGTAAAATGCGATGGAGCGGTACTCGGTACCCTGATCGTTGCCCTGCCTGTTTAAAGTAGTAGGATCCTGGCTGGCGAAAAACGCATCTACCAATTGAGCATAACTGATCTTTGTTGGATCGTAATATACCTGCACTGTTTCAGCATGGCCGGTATTGCCGCCTGCCACTTCCTCGTAGCTGGGATCTTTGGTGGTGC
>CAXTPJ010000008.1:0-17544 GCA_964245855.1 uncultured Ferruginibacter sp.
CAGGGTGTTCATTTTCCTACCGATGTTTTTGCCGGCGCTTTGTTAGGTGCGGGCAGCGCCTGGGTTACGCACAGCTTTAAAAAAATGATGGATAAAAGATCTGCCAGAAGGCAACTGGCCATGCAGCCGGCATTGTAACATTATTATGATACAGGCATTTATTCATTTGTCAACATCGTTGTGTCACTCACTTGTACCGCATATCAGCCTGCATCTTTTTTAAAATCATCAGCAGCATATAATTTTTATTGCGGGCATTTATTGTACAGCGGTACTGCTGTACATTTACGCCATGTTAGAGATCAACATTAACACACCAGCATTATTATTTCCGGCCATTACATTGCTGATGCTTGCTTATACCAATCGTTTCTTATCCCTGGCGGCGCTAGTAAGAAAACTGCACGAAGAATACAGTAAAGGCGAAAAGGAGATACACCTGTTGCGGCAGATCAAGAACATCCGCACCCGCATTAATTTGATCCGCTATATGCAAAGTTTCGGCATCTTCAGTTTTCTCTGTTGTGTGCTGTGTATGTATTCTATTTTTCGTGGCTGGATGGTAATGGCGCACTGGATATTTGCTACCAGTCTTATTTGCCTGCTCATCTCTATTATTTTATCCTTGCTCGAAATAAACAAAAGTACCAGGGCGCTGGAGTTGCAGTTAAGCGACATAGAAGAATTATCAGAAGCCAATATTTTTAAAGATATTTTTAAACCGGGCAGTTAATGGTTGAAGATTGTGTGAATTCAGCAACGCTCTTTTTGGGATAATCATTCCAGTTATGGTGACACCTGCGCCAGAGATAGGAGCGTAAAGCCCGGTGAGGGTCTCATCCAGCTTCCCCCAAAGGGGGAAGAGGAAGAAGCCAGGCTTCTGTGCCGGACTTGCAGCGGATAGCCCGCCCGGGCGCCCAAACAATCATTATTATCAAAGTTCAACCACAGCATGCCGCTCCGGTATTGATACCTGCTGAAACCCTTTGTTGATAAGCCTTTGGCGGAATGCCTGCTGCACTTCATATTCACCATGCACTAAAAATACATTCTTAACTTTTTCAGGATATTGGCAGGCGACAAAATGGAGTAGGTCTGCATAATCGCCATGGGCGCTCATGCTCCGCATAAAACCGATGCTGGCATTTACTTCGTGCAGTACGCCATAAATATGTACTTCTTTTCTTCCGGCGATTAACTTGCCGCCCAATGAACGAGGCTCACAATAACCCGTAAAGACAATGGTATTGCGGCTGCTCTCGATGTTGTTGCTGATGTGGTGTTTTACCCTGCCTGCATCGGCCATGCCACTGGCAGCAATGATCACCATCGGGCCGTTTTTAAAATTTAGTTGTTTGGATTCTTCTACCGTTTTTATATAACGTAAACCCTTAAAACCAAAAGGGTCGTTATCAGTTTCCAATATCTTTTGTATGGTATCATTAAAATAACGGGGATAGTTTTTTACAATGGCAGTAGCCTCTACACTCAAAGGTGAATCAACATAGTAGTCCAGTTCGGGCAAACGTTTTTCCAGTTCCAGTTGGTTGAGGGCAAACAAAATTTCCTGTGTTCTGCCAACGCTGAAAGCGGGCAAAATGAGTTTGCCTTTTTTCTGTATGCAAGCTTTTTCAATCCATTGCAGCAATTGATCAGGCGTGGCATTGTCAACATCGTGCAGGCTGTTGCCATAGGTTGATTCCAAAATGATGTGATCGGCCTGGGGAAACTCCTGCGGCGCTTTTAAGATCATGTCTTTATAACGGCCAATATCGCCACTGAAAGTAATGCGCTGGCTGCTGCCGTTTTCTGTTACCATTAAATGAACTGCTGCGCTGCCGATGATATGGCCGGCATCGGTGTACATCAATTGAACGTTGTTATCTATCGTAAACCATTGGCCATATTCAACTGCCTGCATTTGTTCAACCGCTTTTAAGGCATCCGCCGTATCATACAATGCCGGCATTAATGGCAAGCCTTCTGCTTTTCTTTTTTTATTTTCATACTTCGCTTCACTTTCCTGAATGCCTGCTGAGTCTTCTAATAAAACGGCTGTTAGTTCTTTGGTGGCAGGCGTACAAAAGATAGTTCCTTTAAACCCATCTTTTACCAGTTTAGGTATCAACCCACTGTGATCGATGTGAGCATGGGAAAGAATGAGGTAACTTACCTGTTCGGGTTTAAAACCCCATTCCATGTTCATGGCATCCGTGTCTTTTCCCATTCCCTGAAACAGCCCACAATCCAGCAAATATTGTTTGCCGTTTTGCAACGTCAATAAATGTTTAGAGCCGGTTACTGTTCTGGCAGCGCCATGGAAAGCAATGTTCATGATGAGGTAGTTTAAACTGTAAGGTAAACAGAAATGGCGTTTATAGGTTGTGAGGTAAACAGTGTTATCACGGTATGTAAAAAGGGTTGCTTAACGCTTGCAGCTTTGATTATTTTTTTTAATTTTTACAGGAAATTACTCTTGCACTATGCAGGATCATCTTTAAAAAAGTATGTATGTTAGATAATAGGGTTATCAGGACAATCATTATCTCTGTTACCGTAATTGTAGTAGCATTTGTTATTTATAAAATAATTGATGGCAACAGGGAAAAACGGATGGATGAACAGGAAGCAGTGACCTGCGGAAATAAACAGGTGTACCGGTATAAATTTCCAAGTGAAGTATTTCCAACTTTTACAAGGGATTATAACTCCGCAATATCGCTCACATCGGATGTGTTGCAAAAACTTTCCGACTCATTGGGCAATACACAATTTGATGTGAATGCAAAAAGCAAAGTAATAGAATTGCAGGAAAAGCTGAACCAGGATAATATTACTTTTTCTACAGCGCTCCGCTCCTATTTTATGAACAGCAATGCCGATCCATGCAATGATACCCTGCGGCAAAAATACCTGGCTTTTACAGATGAGATGACAAGGCGCATGCTGGAATTAAAAAGTGTGAACGCAACGGTTGCTACCATTACAAAAAGTGAAACAGCAGTTGATACTGCTACAGCCAATCCAGGCACTTCCATTCCGGTAGATACGGTTGTAACAACTGCTCCTGTGCCTACTTATGAATTGAAAAAAGATTCTGTATTTGTAAAAAGATCGATCAACAAGCTGGATGTGCTGCTGCAGGAGAATAAAAACTTTAACCGGGTAATTACCATGCCCGTAAATAAGTTTAAATTAAAGGGTTAGGACTAATTTATTGAAAAGCGCCCAATAAACTTCCGATGTTTTTAAGACTTTGGGTGTTTGTGTGCTAATTGCCTGGAAGAAATATACTTTCCAACTCAAAGAGAATAATCAGAAATAAATAGCCATTTTATTATTTACTTTTTGCCTTGAAAGACCACGTAATAAAAAACTCCGCTACTAATTCGCCGGCGTCATTGTAGCCGGTTGATTTAGCTTTGATTGATTTTCCTTCAGCCGTTTTTACAGCTTCTTCGATCGTGCTTTTAATGGCGATGCCATCTTCGCAAATGAAAGTAGTTATGCCGGTTGCTTTTTTAAAATAGGCAGCTTCCAGCCCGGTAACCAACATAGAAATAGATGGTTGCCGTTTGTAGGTGTTCATCATGCTGAGCAGGCCGGTACTCATTTCTGCGGCCATAGCAAGACAGGCGAAGTAAGTACTTTTAAAAGGGTTTTGGCTAAGCCATTTGTATGGAACTGTTACTTCAGCTTTTTCTTCATCGATATACTTTACCCTTACGCCGCAAAAAAATGCACTGGGCAATTTGCTGAATAAAAACAACCTGAACTTAAGTGGATGTTTTATTAATTGGATGAAGCTATCGGTTGCAGTCATGAATGGAGAGTTGTGTTATGGTCCATAGCCCATAGTTGATGGTCCATGGTAAATACATGCTGATTGATACAACTTTCAACCATGGTTATAGACTATTTACTATCGAGCAGCCTTACTTATTGTACAACGCCGGGTCCAGTGCTTTCGGCGCCCAGTTTTCTAAAAAAGCCAGCACCTTTTCTTTGCTGTAACTTTTCTTTCCATCTTCCAGGTACTCACTGTTTTGAGTATGGATGCGTTCGCCTTTGCTATTTAAAATAATAAATACAGGAAAGCCAAAGCGTTGTGGGTAGCCATATTTGGCAAAGGTTGCTTTGTTGTCGTTTTCTTTACTGAAGTTTAAATGGTACCAAATGAAACTGCTGTTGATAACAGAATCCAGTTGCTTGTCTGCTTTACAAAACCTGGCGAATTCAATACACCAACTGCACCAGTTGCCTCCGCCCTGGATCAGCACATATTTATTCTCTTCATCTGCCTGTTTGATCGCTGCTTCAATATCAGTTGCTGCATCTGCTTTGGGGTTGTACAATTTTTTATCCTGTGCATTTACTGCAAGTGAAAAAAGCGTAATGGCGAAGAGAAAGATGTATTTTTTCATACCAGCAAATTTAAGTGTTTAAAGATAGTGTGCAGGGCTTAAAACTAGTGCAAACAATTACTGATTATTTTCATTCTTCTGCCCGCTTAATGATATATTCACCTGAACCATCTTTTTGTTTCATTGCAGTGACTTTGCCATTTTCTATAATAAACTCAATGGTGTAATCTGCAAATTCTTTTGTCTTAAAAATATTTGTTTTGTAAGGAATCAATTCTATATCTGGTTGGCCTTCTACAAAGAGGTGATTCTTATTTTTCAAAAACACATTGATCGTGTTTGTTCCTATTTTATACTTACCGGTATATTTAGATAGTGTTTCAACTGTACCCAGGCCTGCTGCTGCTTTTTTCGTGAAAGTAACTTCCCCTTCATCCAATGAAACTACGAAACGGTCTATTTCGCCCTGTGGGCTGGTTTGATAGTTCAAGGAATAAAAACCATCTTCTTCATCATTTTTTGTATCGAAACGATCATAATGAAAATGGTGCATGGGCAAGTGGATATTGTGAAAGGTAAACATCATTTGTGTATCCTTTTGTACAACGTTTATAATACCATAAGCTGCGTTTTCAAAGTCACCGGTATACTCACTTATTGGGTGAGAAGGTTTTGTATTTTTCACCTGCCCCACCATTGCTTTTTCCCTGCCCTCTTTTCCCATTTTTTTACTAATGTCCCTGTTCTTTAATCCTCTTTCGCTCCAGGGCGTAATTGAAAGGCCTAACAGGTGTTCGCAAACATTAAAAACAATGGAATTGTAGCGCAGGCTATGATCGCCAATAACAAAAACAATTACACCGATACTGTCTTGCGGCATATATGCTATTTGAGAATGAATGCCGTTCAGGTCTCCGCCATGTAAAACTATTTGATGGCCACGATAAGATTGGCTCTGCCTGCCCATCCCGTATACCGGATTAAGGATTTCGGTAAAACCCTGGTCTAATAAACTATTGTGCAAAGCAATGGATGGTTCCATTGTAGCATTTACCACTGCTTCCGGAATTACTTGTTTGCCTTCGTACATTCCTTTGTTCATAAGGGCAGCTAACCAATGCGAAAGGTCAGTAATATTTGAGATCATAGAACCTGCAGGCCCAAGGCCATCTGTTTCGTTGAGATAATCAATTTTGTACAATATATTGGTATCTCTTTTTTCATTAAACGGTATAAAGACATCCGCTTGCTTTTTCATATCAGCAATACTGAAAACGGTATTTTTCATTTGCAAAGGGTTTAATATTTTTTCCTGAACAAATTGCTCCCAGGTTTTCCCTTCAACTAAATTAACAATATGCCCGGAAGCTGCATACATCAAATTGTTATAAAGAAATCCCTGCCGTAATGCCTGCGAAGGCTCCAGGTATTTCAATTTTTCAAATAATTCAGCCCGGTTAAAATCTGATTTGTACCAAATTAAATCGTGCCTGGTAACACCTGTTCTATGCGACAGCATATCCCTGATAGTAATTGTGTTATCCAGCTCATTGTTGTAAAATTTTATAGAAGGCACAAAGGTTTTGATTGGCTTATCCCAATCTAATTTACCTTCATTAACCAAAAACCCAAGTGCCGTGGCCGTAAATAATTTTGTATTGGAAGCTATTTGAAACAAGGTATTTGCAGTGATGGGCAATTTTTTTTCATAATCCCGGTAACCATATCCTTTTACAAAAACAAGTTTGCCATTTTTCACAATGCCAACTCCTACACCAGGCATATTCCAGTCTCTCAGGTTTTTCTGCATTTCTTTATCAAAACCTAGTAGCTTCTTTTGAATTTCAGCATCCTGTGCAAAACCAATGTTGAAAAGAGACAAAAGAAAAATAGAAAGTCCGATTGATTTCATACTATTATTATTTAAGGTGATTGCTATTAAGTGTATGCAAAAGCATGTTTTGGGACGTCATATATTTTTGCTTTTTTGGTGCAGATTAATTCTAAAAAACTGCCACTACGGAACTTTACGAACCCTTTGCTATTGCTTATCTATTTCTACCACACAACCTATTACATTGTTTTTTTCACTGGCACCGGCTTTAAAATAAATGGTACCTGCGTTACCGTTATTGTACTGTACATTTTTGATAGAGCCGGCTGCAATGGCTTCATTGAGTTTGCCTGCATACGTTGGCTGGCTACTTTTATTAATGGCTGCATTGATAGCATTATAATCAAGTGCCTGTTTGCTTACCACCACACCCATAAAATCTTTATTGCCAATACTGTCTGCTCTTACCGCCTGGTTGCGTGGAAAAACCCTGGTGCCGGTAATGCCGCAATAGGGCGAATGGATTGGTTTATACGGAAACAATACAAAACTGCTGCCTGCTGTGTTTGGAGTAAAAAGATAGATGTAACACTCAACCGCATTCTTAATTTCTATCCTGAATTTGGTGCCTTTTTTTACCGGTGTTACCGTTGCAAAATTATTGGTACCGGTATATTTTAATGGAATGTAAGTTTTGGTATCGCCGCTCACCAAACCAATGGTACACTCAAAATCGATGTCAAGCGCCGCACCTTTTTTAGGCATCGGATCTACACCATACGCTTCTCTTACAAATTGAACAAAGTCTTCGTATCGTACGTATGCAATACCATTTTCACCCCAATCGGTACCCCAACTGTTCATGATCTGGAAGGCACCGCCTTCCAGGCGGTCGTCGTAACCAATTACACACATGGCATGTCCGCCAAAACCCAACTGGTTGTAGTCATCACTGGTCGGGTGCCATACTCTTTTGCCCATCATATCCTGCATAAAACTTCCGCCCACCATCATACCGATCACTACGGGAGCATCTTTTGCCAGGTGTTCTTTAATGGCCCGCAGGTTAATGCCGTTGGGATCTTCGCCGGTGGTGAGGCGGTTAAAGCCATGCATTTTATTTTGGGTTGCGCTGCTTTCCAGCGAGCTGCTTGCCTGCCGGGTGCAATCATTTTCATCGTAAGGAAAAGCATTGTACGGAACAGCGCCCTTGTTGGTCATAAATTCCATTGCCCTGATGATGTAAGAACCCTGGCAACCATCCAGCCCGATATTGTTGTACAAAAAAGCGGGGCTGAATGCTACTGAATTGGGATCGGCTGCAGTGCTGGCGCTTTCAATAATACTGCGGGCTGCATAAGCGCTGCTCCATGCCACACAGCTTCCCTGCTTGCCCTGGTTTTTGCGGTCGGGTGCAAACTTAGCCAGCGACACCATTTCAGGCAATGGGTTTTTGCTGTTATCATCTGCCAGCGGTTCATACACACTGGCTTTTTTAAACTGGTTGGGATCCAGCACACCGCCGGTAGCAAATTTTGAAATGGCATTGGTGATACCGGAAGAACAACCATCATTCCGCAAAAAGAAATAACCGGCTGCTACAATGATGAGTAATACGATCATTTTTTTTCCGCCGCCGCCACCTTTAAACAAACTAAAGATCAATGGAAGAAAAGCAAGTATGCCACCTCCGCCGCCACTGCCTCCACGAAAACCTCCACCGCCCGAATTTCCACCACCGCCTTTGTAATCGTCCTGGTCTTGCGGGTCATCCACCATTTCTAATGCCATAGTTGTAATTTTTGGGGTTAAAAATTGCTGCTTAAATGTAGGCAGATTTATTTAACGGGGTACTATATTTTAGGTATTTACAAACAATAAAAAATAACCGAATTTTCTTACCTGAACAATTATTAGCATTACATCATGAAACATTTTATAGCAGGGATATTGTTGGTATTCGTTTTCGGAGCGGTAATAGCGCAACCTTCCTTAAGCCGGATGCAGGCTAAGCTACAATCGAACAGTGCTTTATTGAATAGTATAGAGTTTAAGCTGACTTCCGCAACACAGGGTAGCATCCTCTTTAAAAATGATTTTAATCTGCCCGAAACGCAGGCCAGGCAATGGCTGGAAGATCAACTGGAAGTAAGGCAGGGGGATGATGCTTTAAGGATAGATAATAATGTTGCAAACACTAGGGCGATCGAAGTAAAAAAAGTACATCAATATTTTAAGGGTATCAAAGTAGAACATGGTGTGATCAATCTCACTTCAAGAAATGGAAGAATGGCTATGATGCAACTGGAATTTTATCCTGTAAAAAATGGATTTAATACGGTTCCAATGTTATCTGAAAATGCGGCATTGCAAAAAGCACTTGATTTTGTGAATGCTTCCAAATATGAATGGGCAGATGCAGGAACTGCAGTAAATGCACCGGCTGCTCCAAGGGCAGAATTGGTGATCATTAAAAATTACCTGGTTGAAAATGAGGTGTGCCTGGCTTATAAATTTGAGATCACTTCGCTTTTGCCTGTCAGTTCTGCGTACATTTATGTAAATGCGTGGAACGGAGAGATATTGTTAAACGACCCGCTCATTAAACATGTTGATCACAAAGGAAGCAAGCTGGACAAGCCTGATACTTCAACTGTAAATTTTACTGCCAATATTGTTGCTGCAGCGCCTTTTAATTTTACAGGTTTGCCAGCCGGAAATCGGCCTTTAGCTTACTCTAACAGTGTTGGTAATGCGGCTACCAAATACAATGGCATACAATCGATTTATACCGACAATGCCAGTGGCATCAGTGGTTTTCCTTATCGCCTTCGGGAAACAAGAAACGGTATGAATATCGAAACGTATGATTTTCACACCAAGCCATGGAATGCTACGCCTGACCAGTATCCACTGGCCACAGATTTTACGGATGATGATAATGACTGGACTGCTTTAGAATATGATAACCCGCAATTAGACAATGGTGCATTGAATGTTCATTTCAATATGCAGGTAGTAAGCGATTATTGGTTTTATGTACACAACAGAAAAAGCCTTGATAATAATTACATGCCGATCAAGAGCTATGTGCATGTAAACGAATACCAGGATGATGGCCAGATTTACAGCATGGTAAACGCCTTTTGGCTAAAGGGTAGAATGAATTTTGGTGACGGAAATTTTACCCCGGCTTTTCCCGTGTACACACCGTTGGATGTTAGCGCTCATGAAACCGGTCATGGTATTACAGAAAATACCTGCAACCTGGTGTACCAATGGGAGTCAGGGGCGCTTAATGAAGGGTTCAGCGATATATGGGGCGCCTGTGTTACCAATTATGCCAAATCAATTTATCCGGGCATATCCAGCGACCTTACCTGGCGGGCCAGCGACCGTTGCAGGGGAGTAGGTACAAATAAAGTTGGCAGCAGGGATATGGCAGATCCATTATTGTTTGATGACCCCAATGCTTTTGAAGGGACCAATTGGATACCGGCTTCGCTGCCCACTTGCAGAAATTTTGGTACTACAGATAATTGCGGTGTACACACTAACAGCGGGGTTTTGAATAAATGGTTTAACCTGATTACCGCAGGAGGAAGCGGCACCAATACATTCGGTACCAATTATTCTGTAATCGGCCTTGGGTTCACTACCACCGAAAAAATTGCTTACCTAACCGAATTGAACCTTACACCCAATGCAACTTTTGCTACAGCTAAAAATGTTTCTTTAAATGCAACTGCATCCTTGTTTGGTAACCCATCCAACGAATTCAATGCCGTAAAAGCAGCCTGGCTGGCAGTGGGAGTAGACTCCAACATCTATAATATGGGCAACACGCCGGCATTTGAGACCAATAATTTTACTTCTGTAGCAGTGGGCAAAAATGGAGTGGTAATGGCCGGTACCAATTACAGCGGCATGTATAAATACGAAAATGACACCTGGCAAAAATTATCAGATATAACAGATGTAAGGATCAACGATATCAAAGCAGATAAGAAAGGTAATTTTTGGGTGGCTCAATCCGGCAGAAGCGGCCAGCAGAGCGGAGGAAGCAGTATCGCCGGTGGCGTAAATTACTATGAATCCCCCTTTACTGCGGCCAGCACTTTGTACACCATCGGCGCACAAACAGATGTGCCATCTCGCAATGCCCGTTGTGTGTATGTAGATACTTTTTCACTGGAAGGCATTAATCCAAAAGTATGGATGGCAGGGCTTTCTTACATCACCAGCAGCAATTCTACCAGCGGTATGCTTGGACAGGGATTGTACACTACTTCACCAAAGTTTCACAATGTAAACGCCAACATCAATATTGCCAGCGGTACCGTTGGGTGTCTTACCGTGGGCGGCAATAAAAAAGAAATATGGACTTTTGTACAGGCCAACAATGGCACCAATCAATTGCTGGTGTACGATGCTTCTACCTATGCTTTTGTTCAGTCTTTCGATCATAATACCAATGCCATCATTCCTTCCGGTTTTGTAGCACGTTCAATTTATGGCGATTCAAAAAACAGGGTTTGGGTTGGATTGGCAGCAGGCGGCATTCTGGTGTATGATGAAAATAAAGTATGGCATTATATCAGTTCAGCGGGTTTCCCGAATGCATTTCCGGCTGGTTCACAGGCAAGTTTTAATGCTATTGCCGGCACCAGGCAGGGCGATATTTATTTTGGAACCACCAGTGGGTTGGTGTTTTTTGAAAGGGGTGATGGCCTGATCAGCCGTATCGATCAACCGGCCAGTTATCGCCTGTTTACTAAAACCAATGGGTTGCCATCCACCGTAATCAATGCCATTGCCTACGATACACTCCGGTTTAAATTGTTGCTGGCAACAGATAGCGGCGTTGTATTTTGGGAGCCACTTTGTATTGGTGCTTATTGTCAGCAATACACCACCAAAGATGCGGAAACTGCAGAAACCATCCAGGCGGGTAACTGGAGCAACCCCGCAACATGGACTACAGGTAAAGTGCCGGATTCTACTACGATTGTGATCATTCAACACAATGTAACGGTGGATGTGTTTGCTGCCTGTCATTCATTGAGTGTAAGAAACCCGGCAACCATAATAGTCAATACCGGTAAAAAATTGACCATTTACCAGGATGAAAAGAATGTGATCATTGATGATAACCGCCGGCGGCAGATAAGGCGTTGATATTGTATTGGTCATGGTAATTATGTAATAAATTAGTGGGTTTGTAGAACAATTATTACAAATCAGGTGCGTTTGTAATGGGCATTAAAACATATCCCATGATTTCACTGGCAACTTATCCCAAGCCAAAAAACGAATTGCGCCGTTTACGTTCTTTGTATGAATACCATATTTTAGATACTATTCCTGAAGAAGAATACGATGGTATTACCAGGATAGCAGCACAGATCTGCAATGTACCTGCTTCGCTGATCACCTTGCTGGATAAAGACCGGCAGTGGTTCAAATCGCATTTTGGGGTAGATATGAAAGAAACACCGAGAGAAATTTCTTTCTGTAACCATACCATACTTGATCCGCACAATCTTACTATTGTACCTGATATGCGCATCGATGAACGCTTTGCCAACAATCCTTTGGTAGCTGGTGGCCCGCAGGCAGTGTTTTATGCCGGCGCTCCATTGATTACGCCCGATGGTTATGTATTGGGATCAATTTGCGTATTGGATGGAAAAGTAAATATGCTTTCTGATGATCAGCAGTTTGCTTTAAAAGCCTTGGCCCGGCAGGTAATCACAAAAATGGTTTTGCGAAAGAAGAATGCGGAACTAAAAATGCAGCAGCAGCGGTTAAAAATAGCCAACAAAAACCTGAAAAGCTTTGCCCATACTGTTTCGCATGATATGCGTACACCGCTGGCCAATATAAGTTTGGTTACAAATGCTATGAAGTCACGCTATGCGGCAGAAATAGATGAAGAAGGCAGTGGTTGTTTGGAATTGATCAAACAGAGTGTACAGGAGATGATGGTATTTATTGATGATGTACTATCAAAGTCGGAGAAGGCGATAGCAGTAAAGCCAGTGAAGAAAACGGTAGATTCTTTTGCTGTGATCAATAAAGTACTCAATATGGTGGCAGCACCGGGTGATGTGCAGATAAAACTCAATGGCGAATTTCCTAAAGTACCAATTGATCAGTTGCAATTACAGCAGGTGTTTCAAAACATCATTACCAATGCGATTAAATACAACGATAAAGCAGCCGGCATTATCAATATCAGTTGCAACAGCGACCGGCATTTTTATCATTTTGATATTGCCGACAATGGCGCCGGGATAGAAGAAGATAGCCTCAATAAAATATTTAAGGCCAAACAAACGCTCAATAAAACCGACCGTTATGGAAATAAAGGCACCGGCAGGGGATTGGCAACAGTAAAAAACATTCTTGAATCAACCGGGGGAAAAATAAAAGTTTCTTCTGTAATTAATATAGGGTCCGTTTTTACAGTCAGTATCCCCAAATCTGCCTGATGGCCAAGAAACTAAAATGAATTTAAAAAAATACCCCATCTGAAAAGATGGGGTATTTTACTATTGTTGCTTACTGCACTTATGGAGTGAGCAAAGTTTTTAAATTGGTAGAAATGATCCTTCTGAAACCAGGTGTTGCATTTTGATACATATCGCTGGTTTCAATTCTTTCTGCTATCAATGTGTAACCCAACGATGGAAGGTTTACTTTCAATGTTCCGGAAGTAATGGACATCATGTTGCGCTCGTACCCAACGGTAGGCGTATTGCTGATAGAAACGGTTTCATTTTCTACCACCGCTGTTTTTTTCAATTTGATATTGCTGCACGAAGCAGTGATTTGCCTCACCAGGTTAATTTCTCTTTTTTCAATAACAGCAGGACTGGATTTAAAATAAAGGAAATTCAATACATAAGGTGTGCTTTTGACTTCGGCCATTTCTTCCGGGGCTATATAAACAAAAATGCAGGCGCCAAATAAAGGTTGAAATTCAGGACTGTGTTTGTGTTCTTTTGTTACTTTATTTTCTGCAAAGAAATTGCGTATTCTTTTTTTAGTAAATGCTGAAACAACTCTTTTTTCCTTGCCGGGTTTTGTATATACGGCGTACCAATTGCGATCCATGTATGATAATTTAAACTAATGTTGTGTTCCCGGTAGCCGGGACATATAGTTTCAATGGGGGGTGGGATTGGTTTCGCTGAAGAAAAGGATTACAGTAAAATTAAGCTAAAAATCTTGAAATTTCATTGCAATGTTAACAAAATTATTGGCTTGATTACACAACAAGAGGCAAAGACAATGCCTGAATTGATAATGTTGCATCGAAATAAACTCATTACAATTTAATAACAAATGAATGATTGACTTTGAGTTATAAAAACCGGGACTGGATGATTTGTCCAGTTTGATGATAAGTATCATGTAAAGAAATTACAGATTGATCTACTAATTAGATGTTGCCTAAAGTGTTTCAGTACAAGACGGATCATTTTTTACTTTTCCCCAAAAAGTAAAAATGACAGAACAAATTCGCAACAATGCCAATTGAATTCCTAAAGCCTGTAACATAATCAAAAACTAATCACTCGATAAATTAATCTATTACCTGGTTTTTTAACAGGTCTTCAAATACATCTCTTTTGCGAATCAATTTTGCTTTACCGTTAATCAGTAACACTTCTGCAGGTTTTAAGCGGCTGTTGAAATTGCTGCTCATTTCGAAGCCATAGGCACCGGCATTGTAAAACACTAAAAAGTCGCCTTCCCTTACTTCGTTTAGTTTCCTGTCCCAGGCAAAAGTGTCTGTTTCGCAAATATTGCCTACTACATTGTAAATTCTCTCCGCACCGTTGGGATTGCTGATATTTTCAATGTGATGATAGGCATCGTACATCATAGGGCGGATCAAGTGGTTAAAGCCACTGTTTACCCCAACAAAAACTGCCGCCGGCGTTTGCTTGATCACGTTGGTTTTAACAATGAAATAACCACACTGGCTTACAAGGTATTTTCCCGGTTCAAACCATACCTGCAATTTTTTCCCCGTTTCTTGTTCGAATTCAGCAAATGCCTGCGCTACTTTTTCTCCCAGTGTTTCAATATCTGTTTCTGCATCGCCGGGCTGATAGGGAACTTTAAAGCCGCTGCCCAAATCGATAAATTCTAAGTTAGGAAAATGCGTGGCGGTATTGAACATTACTTCCAGGCCTTCCAAAAATACCCTGATGTCTTTGATCTCACTGCCGGTGTGCATGTGAATGCCGGTTACATTTAATTGGGTCGTTTTTACAATGCGTTCAATATGGCGCATCTGGTGAATGGAAATACCAAATTTGCTGTCGATATGGCCGGTAGAAATTTTATAATTACCACCCGCCATAATGTGAGGATTCAGGCGTATACAAACAGGATAGCTGCTGCCGAAACGGTTACCAAATTGTTCCAGGATAGAAATGTTGTCGATATTGATGTTTACGCCCAACTCCTTCACTTCAACAATCTCGGAAAAATCAACACAGTTTGGTGTGTAGAGAATATTGGCTTTATCAAAACCTGCCATCAAGCCCAACTTTACTTCATTAATGCTTACACAGTCAAGGCAGGCGCCAAGGGATTGTACATACTTCAACACATTAATATTGGTTAATGACTTACAGGCATAAAAAAATCGGGCATTGCTGTTCTTAAATGCCTGCTGCAACTTTTTATACTGTTCGCCGATACGCTCTGCGTGATACACATACACCGGACTACCAAACTCGTTGGCAATTTCTGTCAATTGCTGGTGGGTTAAGTTTTTTACCATGTTGATTTTAAGTATTGATGTTGATTTGATTTTTTGACCTCACCCAAGCCCTCTCTAAAAGAGAGGGGGTTGGAATAAAAAAAGGTATGAGAAACTTCCGTTGTCATACCTTTTTTTTATTGTTGATTATTTACATAAAAGTTATGAGTCGGTTGCTTCGTCTCCGTCCTTAATCTGTTTATTTTCTACGATGTCGCCTTCCGGTGTTACGGAAAGATCGGCTGATGGCCCTTCTGCAGCCACCGCTTCTTCAATTACTGTTGGAATGTCGTTTTCTGCTGCTTGCAACGGTTCCAGTAAATTGCCCTGGGTCACTACTGTAGCCTGCACCAGTTCTTCCATCAATACTTCACTGATCTTTGGCAGATCATCGGTGCTGTTAATACCAAAATAATCCATGAAAGATTTGGAGGTAGAATAGATCAATGGCTTACCAACGGCTTCCTCATTTCTCCCGGTGATGACCACTAAATCTTTTTCCAGTAATTTTTGTACGGCGTAATCGCAGTTAACGCCACGGATGCCTTCAATTTCGCTTTTGGTAATGGGTTGTTTATATGCAATGATGGCCAGTGTTTCTAAAGCAGCTACTGACAAGCGTTTTAAAAACTTATCACCGTTTAGTTGTGCTACCGTTTTGTGGTATTCTTTTTTGGTAAGAAACTGCCAGCCGCCGCCGCTTTGTTTCAGTTCAAAGGCATAAAACTCGGCATTGTATTTTTCGTGAATGCCTTCTACCGCAGCTTCAATCTGTTCCATGCTGGCCCTGTCTTCAATAAAACCCAGCGCATTGTTCAGCAGCTCCAGTAACTCAGGATTGGTTAATGGCTTGTCGCTTGCAAATATCAGCGCTTCAATATGTGGTATTATCTGAGAGAGTTCCATGCCCCTATCCCCTAAAGGGGGAAAAGTAAATTTTGTTTAATTGGTTCTTTTGTTCTTGCCTTGCCCCCCTTCAGGGGATGGGGGCTTATCCGTTCAACGCTGCTGCACCGCTCACAATTTCCGTTAATTCAGTGGTGATGGCTGCCTGCCTTGCCCTGTTGTAGCTGATCTTCAGCGATTTCAGCAATTCGTTGGCGTTATCGCTTGCCTTATCCATTGCGGTCATCCTGGCGCCATGCTCACTGGCGTTGGCATCCAGTACCGATTTAAACAATTGGGTGTTTAATATTTTCGGCATCAGTTCATTGATCAACGCTTCTTTGTTAGGTTCAAAAATGAAATCAGCCTTTGCCTGTCCTGCTTTTGGCGCCGTTTTAGGCACCGGTAAAAATTGTTCCGCTACGTACATCTGCGTAGCAGCATTTTTAAATTCGCTGTAAATCACTTCTACTGCATCCACTTCTTTATTGCTGAAAGCAGCCATGGCATATTGCGCTGCTGTTTGTACTTTTTCAAAACTCAGCCCGGTAAAAATATCCCAGTATTGGTCGTACACTTTGTAACCGTTTTTGCTGAAATGCTCCCAACCTTTTTTGCCAATCGGTAAAATGGTTACGTTGCCCTGTGCTGATTGAGCAGCATATTTTTCTTTGATAACCTGCTTTGCCAGTTTAATCAGGTTACTGTTGTAACCGCCGCACAAACCCCTGTCGCTGGTAACTACAATAATCAATACTTTGTTGACCGGGCGTTCTGCAGCAAGCGCCATGTTTACTTCACCATCGCTGTTGCTGACGATGTTACTCAACATTTCCTGCAGTTTTTGGGCGTAAGGCCTCATTTGGGTAATGGCATCCTGCGCCCTGCGCAATTTAGCAGCACTTACCATTTTCATGGCTTTGGTGATCTGCTGGGTGCTTTGTACACTTTTTATCCTGTTACGGACTTCCTTTAATGCTCCGGACATATTACTGATTAAATTGTATTGCTATTGATTTCGGTGTGCAAATGTAGGGCAAAAAGGCTAAAAATAGAGCAGGATTTTGGAAAGGAAAGTAACAAGTGACGAGTTACAAGTGATGAGTAACAAGTGCTAAGTAACTATACCAATCACTGATCACTAATAACTGATCTCATAACTCCGCCCTAAAATACCTTAATCTCCGCATTCTTATTCTCTTTTCTCAAATCGTTCAACGTAGCCGGTTTAGGTTTTTGTCCCTGGAATTTTTGAATGCGGAAGGTAAAGCTCAACATAAAATAGCGGCCCAACCGGTTGCTGCGGGTATCGGTAATGGCATTGGCAGAAACTGTTCTGTTAATGTTAGCGTTCTGATTAAATAAGTCAAACGCTGCCAAACGCAGGATGCCGTTCTTCTTTTTAAACAATTGCTTTTCTATAGAAGAAGTTAAGATGGCCTGGTTACGGCTTACCGATGCATTCAGCCCATAGTTGAAAGTATAATCAAAATCATATTTCAATACCCAGTCTTTTAAAAAAGTAAGGTCGATATTACTGCTGATGGTGAGGGCGCTGCTGTGTGTATTTTGTAACAAAGAAAGCGTAGAAGTTTTGGGCGATTGGTAACTTACATCGTTGATGCTGTAACTGGCGCCGGCGCCAAACATCAGCCAGGTTTTATAGTTGTATTCCAATA